>JAKALW010000176.1 GCA_021823945.1 Microcaldota archaeon | reverse complement strand
GAAGACTTGACGTTCAATGTCAAAACAGCTGAATTGATGATTGCACATGCCTTTTGTGAATCATAAGTGACATATTCCATGAGCTTTTTCTTGTCCGCCTCATTGCTGAATAATTGCTCCCTGCGCTCTATAATCCATTCGCCAATAGTTCCTGTAAGGCTCCCTGGGACAAGCACGCCAATATTCCAGGCGAGGTTTTGAATGCAGGTGTTAAGCTCCTTGTTATTTAGCAGAGAGAGGCTGGTTATAGAACCGTCAAGCATATTTGTCTTCTGCCAGGTAGAAATCATTGCAAGGCTCCTGTCCAATTGCTTGAGATAGTCTTTTGCGGTGGAAAGATCGGTTTTTCCAAGGAAACCCTTGGATTTTGTCTGGGCTGAAAGCATTTTTGCGGAATTGAGCAAAGAAGCGTATACCTTAGCCTGTTCTTCGGCAGTAGGCATGAGACCTAGGACTTCATTCTGTTTTTCCTGTTTCACTTTGATATTTGGACCCATCATGCCACCTCAGGAAAAATACTTGTCCATTTTGGTAATATAGCCGTCTGCGACAGACTCGCCATTTTTCGAATCAAGATACGCCTTTATCAAGAGAAAATTAGCCTTGAGTTCTGGAGAGGAATCTATTTCCTTGCGGAATTTGGGGTTTATTGAATAAATCTTGTAGACTAGGAGAGAATAAACTGTCATAAGCGAAGACATTTGTTCCAATGCCTGTTTTTTTTCTGCCATCTGGCCTTCTGCAAAAAGTTTGTTTAGGGACAAGACATAATCTTGTGAAATATGATTGGTAAAATAGGACTTGTAATCAACTGACTTTAGAAGTTGCTTGAGCGACTGTTCCCCGTTTTTCATATGATTACCTCAGTCACAAGTAATTTTCCTGCGATAACACTGGACAGTAAAAATGAATGCGAAGTTGTATATAAATTGGTATCCCGAAAGTGGCCTAACAGAATGAGGGGCAGATATTTGCTATTATCCGAAGCAGTTGAAGTGGGGTTTGCGCTGCTATTCAAGCTGAAAAATAGGTCTGGCGTAAAAAGGCACAATGCTGCATAAGATATAGGCAAATGGAGGGTGTTTGAAAATCCAAACTGGGGCAGGTTGTAGCCGCCCATGCTCAGGCCGTTCCTTTTTTCTGCGCGTCCGCAGAAATTTTATCCTGCATTTCCTTGTAAATGGCATGCTCCTTTTTCATGGTCTTGAACACCCTGTAGGCGCCATAGCCGATTGCCGTGGCTGCCACTGTGGAATAAAGGCTTGAAACTGCTGCCTTCACTATGCCGAATACGCTAGTGGCAAGCGATGCATATCCGCTGCCCAATGCCTTAAGCGCGTTCTCGCCATTGAAAAGCGCGCTCGCGCCAGAAAATAGGGGAGTTATTACTGCTATTGCCCCGACTAATAGCCCAATGCCCTTGTATAGGTTATATCTTGGCGCGTGCCCGACAGCGAACGCGTCGAGCCGTGCGTCTATGTACTGCTTGAAACCTTTCCAGATGCCCTTTGCGCCCGTCTGTTTCTCCTTGTTGGCAGTCTTGTTGAGTTTCGCCGCCCATTTCTGTTGCCTGATTTCGGCAAGCGGGTCCTGCGATTTTTCATCCTTTTCCACTGATTCCATGGATGCGCTGGCGTTTTGCTCCGCTGTGCCTGTTGCAGGCGTCTCAATCGCGGCTGGTTTCCTGTCATTAATCATGGTAGTTGCCAGGGTGATGCTTGTTTCCGCCTTTTCAGTGAGAGTTTTGGCCTTTTCAATGATGGATTCTGTCTTTGCCTTGTAATCAACAAGGTCTTTCACCTGTTTCTCAAGCGTTGAATTCGCCGCCTTGGACTTGTCAAGCTCTTCCCTGATTTGGTCAAACTGGTTTTTGGTGCGCTTCTCGCTTGCAGCGATAAGCTGCGCCACTGCCTTGACTATAGGGTTTTTGCCGCCGTCGCCAGGTTTTTCGCCTTCTTTAATAACCATAATCATACCCCGTCAATGTGTTTTCCCGCATGCCTTGGATTCCTTCAATCCGTCCATGCCTGCATTCCACGCACGTTTTGCATAGCCAGCGCGCTATTCAATTTCAGTTTCCGGCTTTGGCAGTTCGGCTGCTTACTCGTGCCTGTCGAGGGACCTGTTTATGGCGTCAACCATGAATTTCACAGGGATTGAGACCAAAAGCACTGCGCCGAGGATCTCGCCATACTTTGCTGACATGTCGAAAACCTGCTTGAATGGCGCATCGGCATACTGTGTTATGTTTGCCATTATTCTGGATAGCGTGATAAGGGCGTTTGAGCATATTATGACGCCAAGCGAAACCATTGATGTCCTTTTGGCAAGCCCCGCGGTTTCTGAAATGATGTCAAGCGCCTTGCGCCCGAACGAGCGGTTTGGCTCTTTGGCTATGCCCCTGATTCTCTTGATAGAGCCGATTGCGTAAAGCCCTCCTACAATGCCAATAATGGCCTCAGGCATAGAGCCAATGGCGTAGGTGAGCTTGACAACCTGTCCGCACGCCGACTTGCCAAATTCATACATGCCCTTGAGATTGGCGCCCAGATGGTCAAACCAGCCGGTTTTCGAGTCCTTGAAAGAATCATATGTGGTTTTCACCGCGAGCAAACCTGCTGTGAGCGGAATCGCGTGCTTTATCACTTCGCCAAGCACGTGCAGTGTGATTTTTTTCGCCTTTATGATGCCGTGGCCAATTGAGCTCCAGATTGAAGGCCCTTCTTCCCCTGGCTATTGCCGCCGCCTGTCTTGAAACCTTTGACAATCTGGACCTTCCGGGAACCTTCTGGAAATATCCCAACGACCTTTATGCCCTCCTGTCCCCGGAAAATCCGGGGGGCGATGTCGGAAAGCTAGGCGGGCTCCTGGTCGAACCGGTTCGGGCGATCGGCGGAGAGCCAAAGGGATGGATCGCCGGGATCGGAATCAATATTGGGACCCTCGAGCCGGAATCTTCTGGAAGGGATTTCTCTC
>JAKALW010000175.1 GCA_021823945.1 Microcaldota archaeon | reverse complement strand
GACACAGGTTTCCTTGTTGAAAACCAGGGGAATGTCAATGTTTCAATCACAGTGGCTTCAGACAAGAATGCTTCCTTGTTCATAGGCGGCTCAACGCCCCTGTTCCAGGTGTTTGGCGCGGAGAACAAGACAGGCGCTTGCGCGGGAACTGGCTTGAATACAAGCGCACAGGATTTGGGCGCGTCAAGCATAACAGTCTGCCCTAGCCTGGCATTCCCTGACACTGCCGACACAATCTGGGCATATGTCCTTGTGAGAATCAATTCAGACAGCCCGCCCCAGACAAACACGGCAATCCTGACATTCACCAGTACACAAGTGTAGAATCGGCAGCGAAACATACACGCTTGCAACGTTCCAAGCCGACCACTTAATTTAAGTGGTTTCGAAATGAATGTTGCACGAGTTAAGTTAGGCTGCCAAGAAGTGAATGTTGCATTCTTATGTGCAAAGATGCCAAGAGTATTTCATTGCAAATAGATGGTAATATGGCAGATTCAAATTCAATTTCTTCTGGACTGAAAGACGTATTCGCCATTGGCACGCCTGTTGTGGATTACTTCGCGTCATGCACTGACAAGTTCCTCTATGACTTGGAGCTTGAGAAGGGCTCGACAAACTTCATTTCGCGCGCGCAAGTGGATGAAATCTGCAAAAACCTCGGCAAGAACATCACTTCTGTCTCCCCTGGCGACAATGCCAGGAACACATGCGAAGGCATGGCATACCTTGGCGGGAAATGCACCTATGCAGGCTCCATAGGGAATGACTATGAGGGCAAAATGTTTTCAAAAAGCCTCAATTCCAGGGGCATATCAAGCCTGCTTGCGGCACTGCCTGGAACTACGGGAAAAATAGTTTGCCTCATCACGCCAGATGCGCAAAGGACATTTGCCGCAAACCTGGGAAATGGCGAGGATTACTCGACCTTCGACATTGAAGTGGCAAAGGCGCACAAATACTTTTTCCTGACCTCAATAACAGCGCTTTCAAAGAACTCAATAGGCCCAATGGCGTCCGGCGCAATGAAAAAATGCGCTGACGCTGGCGTGCAGGTGGCATTTTCCCTTGAAAGCCCTGCCATGATTTCAAACAATGCAAAGACTTTGCTGAAAATCCTTGACTCCTGCCCCATTTCAGTGGTTTTTGGCAATGAGGAGGAATTCGAGGCCCTTGGGTTGAACCCCAAAACCGACAATGTTGGCACTGCCAAAATCGCCGTATTGAAAAAGGGAGAAAAAGGGAGCGAGATTCTCACATATTCCTCGCCAGACATACACGAAACAGCAGGCATAATTGCGCCCCTATCATACTCCTCTAAAATAAAATCAGTAAAAATCCCCGCAGCCCAAGTCGAAGTCGTGGATACCACTGGGGCGGGGGACTATTTCGCTGCCGGATTCCTCTACGGCCTCTCCCGCTGCGCCACATTGGAAGAATCTGGCAGAAAGGGCTCACAGCTAGCGGCGCGGGCCATTTCGAGACTGGGCGCCTCAGTCTTTTGATAGCTGCTGCCCCGGTCTCTTGGCTGGCGCTTGGCCCTTCAATGTTTTAAGGTTTCTTATTTTTCTTTCCAAACCATAGGACTGCAAGAACCAATACCGCGAGGACTATTATACCTAGTATTAGAATTCCCGCTCCTCCAATGGCTTCAATGAGCCCAACATTGCTCTGGCCCTGCTGCAAAGGCTGCTGCTGCCCCTGCCCTGCTGCCTTGCTCCCCTGCTGCTGTCCCGAAGAGGAAGGCGCAGGGGGCTGCGCCTGAGGTGCCGCCATTACTGTCAGTGTGTAAGCCTTTGAGAGTATCCCGCCTTTGAGCACGAAGGAATACTGGCCTTCCACTGTATTTTTCAGATATATCGAGCCGCTTGAATCAGTTGTATAGTCTGTAACCTGCCTGTTGGGGTCTGTCACTGTAATCACGACGCCTGTCGCCGGCGTGCCATTTTGTGGCGTGAAAGTCACAATAGCCTGTCCGCCTGCGTATGCGCTTGCAGGGCCGCTAAGCGTGCCCTGGATAATGCCTGTGGCCGGCTGGCTCGCGTTCGCAGCGCTGGACGGCAACACCTGGACAAGCGAAAGCGCAAAATCGCTTGCAGTCAGCAACGTAGGCTTGTTGGCGCTGAAGAAGAGCACCAGCGTCTCGCCCGGGTTTAGCAGGCTGAACTTCCACACTGGGACAATCGAACCTG
Organism: Microcaldota archaeon; assembly: GCA_021823945.1. GTDB lineage: Archaea > Micrarchaeota > Micrarchaeia > Anstonellales > VGKX01 > JAKALW01. The sequence continues at coordinate 811 of JAKALW010000175.1, read as the reverse complement.
ACTCGAACCTGTCCGGCTGGAGGTTGAATGTCAGCTGACCCCTGTCAGTGACAAAGGAGGAAGGTATGTCCACCTTGACCTCGAAGTTCTCCATAGGCGTTGACAGGTTGTTCGTTATCGCGAACGTGACAGTCGTCACGTTGTCCGAGGACACAGACACGCTGCTCGTGTAGGGTATCATGGCATTGCCGAAGGACACGGAGGATGTGCTCGTGCCCGACGCTGTGCTAAACGAGCCGACCCCGCCGGAGCCGCCGCCGACATCGGTGTTGGAGCCCCCGCCGTTGCCGCCCGAAGTGGAGAACGTATAGCTTGTGGAGTTGGCCGTGCTCATGTTGTTGCCCGCAGTGTCTGTGCAGGAAACATAGTAGGTCACTGTGCCTGAAGTGTCCGGGAGCGTTGTGGCGTGCGTAGCAGTGCCCTGCCCAGTGGTGAAATCCTGCGACATGGACGCATACGCCAGCGATGCATTGGCGTAACGGCAGCTGGCATTCTCGGAGGTAGTTGCGTGGAGTGTCAGCGTGCCTGCCGAAAGGGATATTGATTCCGCCGTTATTGCAGGCGCGCCCCAATACACTGCGCTCGTGGTCGCAGAGGTTCCCTGGAAGTTGCCTGCGACGTCCTGCCCGAATATCCTGTAGCAGTATGTGCTGCCTGAACTTCCCGTAGTGTCGTTGTACGCTGTCGCTGAAGCCGAGGCCGACGCAATGGACGAGTAGCTCCCAGTGCAGCCAGCGCTTCTGAAAATATTTTGCACGGAGAGTCCACTTGTGGCGTCTGTTGGTGCGACCCAGGCAAGAGAAACCTTGCC
>JAKALW010000174.1 GCA_021823945.1 Microcaldota archaeon | reverse complement strand
CTTTGACGAGTCCCTTGTAGAGGAATTGAAGCGCATCAACGCGGCGTTCGCGCCCGACGAGAAATACCTTGTAATCAACGCCGACATAGGGCAGGTGGCAGGCGCGCAGGCGCAGGAGTTCCACGACGCCGTGGGGCTGACGGGCGTGATTGTCACAAAGCTTGACGGGTCGGGAAAAGGCGGCGGCGCGCTTTCCGCGATTGCGAAGACAAACGCCAAGGCGGCGTTCATTGGCACTGGAGAGAAGACGGAGGACTTCGAGATTTTCGAGGCTCCGCGCTTTGTGGGCAGGCTTTTGGGGTTCCCAGACCTCAAGTCGCTTTTGGAAAAAGTCGAGCGCGCGGCAAAGGAGGAAAACATCACCCCTCAGACCCTTGACGAAGAATTCACAATCCTTACATTCTACCAGCAGTTAAAAGCGGTCAAGAAAATGGGCCCCTTGAAAGGCGTCTTCTCCATGATGGGATTTGCGGACGTGCCGCAGGACATGGTGGACCAGTCAGAGGGCAAGCTGAAGAAATTCGAGGCGATTATCAATTCCATGACTTCAAAGGAAAGGAAGGAGCCTGCGCTCTTGCGCAAGGGCAAGGGAAGGATTGAAAGGGTGGCAAAGGGCTCGGGCACCAGCCCCGACGAGGTCCGCGAACTCCTCTCACAGTTCGAGAAAGTCGAAAAAATGATTGGCTCATTCAAGAAGAACAGGGGGCTGAGGCGCAAGCTCGAGAAGATGATGGGCGGCAACGGCCCAGCGCTCAACAATATAGCCATGCAGAAAGGACTCATGTGAACTGCAAATTGGCAAGCCGGCGGCTTCCGTACTTTAGGTTGTTCGGCAAATGCGGCAAAGCGTGGATCCGGATTTGCCAGAGTTGTGCCAAATGATGGCGCAACCTGCAAGGGCCCATAGTTAGATGTATAAACGGGAACGGACAAAAGTGTTTCCGACAGCAATCAATGCAGGCGACAAGCAGGCTGCAAAGCCATTTCCGACCAGTTTTGGCAGATGCGCCGACGCATAGGCGATAATTCAAATGGAGCAGGTGCCCAGTTTCGTAATAGACTTTGCGATTGTGATAGCCGCTGCCATACTTGCCACATTCGTTGCAATGAAGTTCAGGCAGCCGGCAGTGATAGCCCTGCTCATCATAGGCGCCATTGCGGGCCCGCACATGCTTGGAATACTCCAGTCAAGCGACATTATAGACGCCTTTGCCCAGCTCGGCGCGATATTCATACTTTTCACCATCGGGCTGGAATTCAATTTCTCAAAGTTGCTTGGCGCGGGCGCCAAGGCGATAGTGCTTGCCGCAGCCAAGATGACCATACTTTTCCTGGTCGCTTTTGAAACCGCGCTTTTGCTTGGGTTTGGCGAGACTACCGCCATAATAGCTGGCATGGTGTTCTGCATCACAAGCACCGCCATAATGGTGAAGGTGCTGAAGCAGAAATGGCTCATGGCACAGGACTATGTCCCCCTGCTCATAAGCGCGCTTGTGATAGAGGACCTCATTGCCGTGGTGTTCCTCACCATAATCTCAAACATGCAAAAAGGCGCAGCCGCAAGCATACCCGACATAATCGCCACCACAATATTCGCGTTTGCCGGGCTTTTCGCCGCATACCATGTTGGCAAGAAAGCCCTGACAACCGCGTATGAAAAGAGATACTTCGAGGCGAGTTCCGACCTGTACGTTTTTGGCGCGCTCGGGGTTGTGCTCGCCTTCACCATGTTCGCAGGATACCTGGGCGTGAGCACAAGCATTGGCGCCTTCGTCGCCGGCAGCCTGCTTGGGCAGATGCCCTTTTCCAGGAAGATTGCCGAGGCAATAGACCCTTTCCAGCTGTCTTTTTCCGCAATATTCTTCATCTCCATCGGGACGCTCATCAACCCGTCAAAGGCGGGAGAAGTGGTTTCGCAGGGCGGACTCTTTGTGGCGCTTTTCATGCTCTTCTGCTTCGGCACTGTGGCAATACTCATATACCTGCTTTCAAACAAGAAGCTCAACAGCGTTGAATGCGGCATTGTCATGCTCCCGATGGGGGAGTTTTCACTGATAATTGCCAAGGAGGCTGGCGCGCTCTCGTCCGTGGACATGATATCCATAGCGGCGGTAGGTGTCCTGGTGACTGCAACAATTAGCTCGCTTCTGCTCGACGGCAGGGAATATGTCAAGAAGGTGGCGCACGTCCTCATGCCCGACGCAGCAAAAAAGAGGCTTGGGACTCTGGCCCAGTACGTCTCCCGCGTTGTCGGCGAGTTCGAGTATGACGGCTATTTCTTCACGACTGTCAAGTCCGAGATAGACATAACCTCGAAAACCGCGCCATACGCCATCATTTCCGCGGTGGTCGCAGTGGCAGCATACATGCTTTTGCAGCAAACAGCGTATCCGCTGGTGGACGACTTGAAGTTCGCGGTGACGCTCCTTTTCGCCATATTCATAGTCCTGACAGCCCTGTTCATGTTCAGGATTGCATGGAGCTTCAAGGACATCATAGACACGCTGGCGAATATATTCGCAGTGGGCGACACTACGCAGCCCACTGGCGTACTGAAGTCTGCAATATACAACCTGTTCATAGGCCTGGGGCTTGTTGCATGCGGGTTCGCATCCCCGCTCGTGCTTGGCATACTGAGGATACCCCAGTCGCTGCACCTGGCGGGCTTCGGCGCTGTAATCATAGGGCTGCTCCTAATCTACAAGTCGGTAAGGCTTGTCGGCAGGTTCACGTATTCTGGCGCAGTGGCAGTGCCGGCAACCGCCAAGAAAAAGGAGATAGATGACATAGTGAAATCCATAGTTCCCCCGCGGGATGACAAGAAAAAGGAAAGGCTTGGGAACTGAAAAGCCATGGCATCCAGGGCAGTGGCTGAAGCCAAGCAGAAAATTCCGGACATTTGGAAAACGGGCGTCTTAGGGGTTATAACGAAACTTTGTCTGCCTGTGGATTTAATGAGAAAAAAGGAAGAATGAAATGAAAATAAAAAAATGGGCTGCCCTTT
>JAKALW010000173.1 GCA_021823945.1 Microcaldota archaeon | reverse complement strand
CTTCTTCCCATCAATATCACCTTTTCCTAACCCTTGTTTTTATTCCTTGCTCATGGCTTCCTGGCAAGGGAAATCCCGGCAAGTGCGTCAGGCTCGTCCCCGCCCTGCAAAGTTGTCCAGTTGAGATGGACGCTCATGCCGCAGAAAGCCGCGCCCTCCTGCAAGGCAATGTGCCCATCGTTCAGAAATCCATCAGTGGACACCAAAAACGGGCTTGCCTGGATGAACAAGGTAGTCCTGTTCGCGGTTATGAAGAGCATCCTGTCGCCCGGCTTTACGCCGAAAATCCTGCCTTCAAGCCCGATGGGGTTGCGGATTTCCAGGTCTGCCGCGCTGCCATTGTCCCGGATGTTTGCCATGGAAAGCGTGTAGCCCGCGATGGCCTTTTCCGAAGCGGCCAGGGGCGAGTAGTCGTTGTAATTCGCTTTCAGGTCGATCTGGCCGGAAGTGTCGGCGCATACCTGCATTTCCACAAGCCCAAGGTCATAGCGCGTGTCAGTGACCTGCAATCCCAGGCGGGGCAGGCTGCCCTGCGCCACCCTCGCGCCCGTGTATGGAATCAGTTCCTTTTCAAAGGACTCATTACCCGAGGTCACCTTTATGTCGGCTATGGACGGGCAGCCATTGCAAACAGGCATCCGCATGTCAGCCATTTCTATTTTGTAGCCATTGTAGTCAAATGAATTGCCGACTCCCATGATTACCCTGTAATCAGGAGTGCATATTGGCGGCTGGGCATCGAGCAGTGTGTAGTTGGCGCCCAGGAACAAAATGCGGGAATTCCTGGCGTCGGAAAGTATGCCTTTGCGGAATATTGAATAGTAAGTCCCATTGTTGGACCATTCTGTCTGGTTATAGGCAAAGCCATTGGAGCCTACGGCTGAAAGGAAATCTATTGAATCCTTTTCCAGGAATGCGCAATTGTCAGGCAATTTGCTTCCTGTGCCATTGAGGCTGGTGCCATTGCCAGTATTGCCAGCATTACCTGTATTGCCAGTGTTCCCTGTTCCGGAAGCATTTGAACTGCCTGGGCTGTTCCTGCCTGATGCCTGGGAGCTTGCATTAATTGCATTATGTGCGCCTGAGTCAATTGCAGAGTTGTTTTCCAAGCCAATTGTTGGCGCATGGGTGCCTGATTGCTGTCCAGCCTGCTGCGCGTGCGCGCCTCCAAGGAAATTCGGGAGCGCGATTCCCAGTGAGATTCCAACCATGATGATGGAACCAATGAAAAGCATTGCCGCAAGCGCGAGCAAAAGCATTATTTTGCCAGTGCTTTCCTGGCTGCAGGGATTTTGTTTCATTGTGATTACCTCGCTTTCGATTGATGAGGTAACCCGCCCGGACCGTTAATTTAAAAGGTGGGCGGACCGTTTTTTTGCAAACGGTCCAGGAGAAATCCAGGATGGATTCCGGCAAAAAAAGAAGATTCGCTGTGCCTGGGATTATTTTATCCCGGCGGGCTTTACCTTGATGAATGTCCCTGCCTCAATCTCTGAAAAAGCGGTTTTTATCTCTGCTTCAGTGTTCATGACTATAGGCCCGCCCCAGGCTACCGGCTCGCGGAGCGGCTTGCCCGTCACAAGCAAGAACTTGGCTCCATTTGCCCCTGATTTGGCGCCTACTTTGTCGCCCTCGCCAAAAACAAGCAGGCTCCCTGTGCCGGCATGCACTTCTCCATCGCCAACCCCGAACGTGGCGTCGCCCTCATAGACATAGGCGAACGCAGTGTGCTTGGGGTCTGTTTTCCTTTCGAGGCCCTTGCGCGCCTCAAGCGAGAAGTCAAGGTATGTAATGTCAACGTACAGGTCTTTCACAGGTCCGTGGGTTTTGCCAACGCTTCCAGCAAGGACTTTCACCTTGACTCCCGGATACACTTCAAGCTCCGGGATGTCGGAGGCGAGAATGCCATTGTACCTTGGTTTGCACATTTTTTCCTTTGCGGGCAGGTTCACCCACAACTGGAACCCGGAAAGCACGCCCTTGGTTTTCTGGGGCATTTCCTGGTGTATGATGCCGCTGCCCGCGGTCATCCATTGCACGTCGCCTTTCCTTATTGTGCCCTTGTTCCCGAGGCTGTCCTCGTGGTCGACCTCGCCGCTTTTCATGTAGGTGATTGTCTCGATTCCCCTGTGCGGATGCCACGGGAAACCTGCTAAATAATCCTCGGGCTTGTCAGAGCCGAAATTGTCCAAAAGCAGGAAAGGGTCGAGAAGCTTTATTGTGTCATGCGAGAAAATGCGCGTCAGTTTCACGCCTGCGCCGTCAATTGTCCGCCGGCCCAAGATTACCTGCTTGATTTCCCTGTATTTTTCCATGCGACATCACCCAAACAAATACTTGCGCCCCGCACTTTGCCCGGATAGGCTATTGGGTTGCCCGGTATATATTGATATGCAGTGGAGAGACACATAAGAATAATAACGGGAGAAAAACAAAAGGAAGGCATGACAAACAAGGGCATGGGCAAGGACAGGCTGCAGGCTGGCGTAGTGATAAGGAAGGCAAAAGAATCCGACATGCCCGCCATAATCGGGAACTGGATTTCGCTCATGGCCCAGAACTACAAGTTCAACCCGGAAGCGAACAAGCACAGGAGGGAATATGTCCAGGTTTACGAAAGGTTCCTGCTGAAGCAGATTCGCGGAAGGATTTCAACTGTGTTAGTGGCGGAAGCGGCAAGCGCGGCAGAAGGCAATCCTCAAGAAAAAGCAATGGGCGATGGGGAAATAATCGGGCACATAATGCTTGAAATCAAGAAAATCCCGCCAGTCTACGAGATAGAAAGGGAAGGCTACGTGGACGAGCTGTTCGTGAAAGAAGGGTTCAGGGGCAAAAAGATTGGCACCATGCTTTTGAAAGAAGGGGAATCCTGGGCACGCAAAAAAGGCATGCGCCAGTTCGGGCTGATGGCAAACGTGAAAAACACGAGGGCAAGGCAGGTCTATTTGAAATTCGGCCTTGCAGACCTCACCACCAAGATGATAAAGCTGCTTTGAGCGCCCAAGGCGAGCCCGCAAAGCATTATAAATAATACAAAATGAGTATTATT
>JAKALW010000172.1 GCA_021823945.1 Microcaldota archaeon | reverse complement strand
CCACCGAGTTCTCCGGCCTTGTCCTGGCGGTGAAGATAGTTGAAAGTGCCCAGGATGCAATCGCGCACATTGGCAAATACGGAACAAGGCATTCTGAAGCAATTGTGGCCAGGGATAAAAAGGTAGCAGAGGAATTCTTCAATGGTGTTGACGCAGCCTGCGTTTACTGGAATGCCTCGACCAGGTTCACTGACGGCGGGCAGTTCGGCTTTGGTGCAGAGCTGTGCATAAGCACGCAAAAGCTGCACGTGCGCGGGCCCGTGGGCCTTGACGCGCTTGGGACATACAAATACGAGATAACCGGGAATGGGAACATAAGGGGCTGATTGCTTGATTGGAATTATTTGGACAGGCAACGCTTGGATGGCATTGCAAGAAGGCTTGCGTCAAGCGGGAATTTAGGGGTTGATTTGCATGATTGGGATTATTGGGATAGGAAAGCTTGGAACTGTCATTGCAAAAAGGCTTGAGGCAAGCAAGGAATTCAAAGGCAAAGTCATTGCGGCCGGCAGGAACAGGGAAAATGCCCTCGCGCTTGGGAATGATGGAATAACAATTGCCGCAAATGCCCTGGAAGCAGTGCAAAAAAGCAATGCGATAATCATTTGCGTCAAGCCAAAGGATATGGAAACAGTCCTGGCAACAATTGGCGGGGAGTGCAAAGGCAAGCTTGTGGTTTCTGTTGCCGCAGGCATCCCTATTGCCCATCTTGAGAAAAAACTGCCCGGCGCCAGGGTGGCAAGGTGCATGCCTAACCTTGCCGTTGCTATTGGCATGTCTGAAACAGCCATAACCATGTCGAAAACATCCACTGGAAAAGACAGGAAAGCGATTGAGGCAATATTCGGCCTGTTTGGCAGTTGCCATTACATGGAAGAGGCAAAGCTGACTGCATGGATTGGCCTTTCAGGGAGCTATCCCGCGTATGTCGCCCTGTTAATAGAGGCTGCCGCGCAGGCGGCGCAGGCAGAAGGCTTTGGCAGGGCAGAGGCGCTGCAGCTTGCGTGCAAAGTTACAATGGCAAGCTCGAAACTCCTGCTTGAGACTGGCGAGGCGCCAATGGACCTCGTCAAGCGCGTGGCATCGCCTGGGGGTACTACTGAGGCCGGGTTAAAAGTTGCTGCTGAAAACGGGCTGCAGGAAAGCCTCAAATCAGCAATTGCCGCCTCTGTAAAGCGCGCAAGGGAGCTTGAAAAGTAAATGCGCTGGCAATTCCAACAAGGCTTGCAGCAGGCTTGCGTTAGGGCATATTTCAGCCAGCCACTACAGCATAGAGCAGGTATATGTTCAGGCAGATTATCAGAGCGCCCGAGGCTATGGCAACCGCGGTTGTCAATTTTGTGTTGGCAAGGTCGCCCATGATTTCCTTTTTTGAAGTGTAATATATGAGCGGTATCAGGGGAAGGGGTATGAGAAGGCTCAGGGCCACCTGGCTGTAGACAAGAATGTCCAATGGCTCGATTTTCAGGTAAATTGCGACAAGCAGCGGGACCAGGTTGATTACCCTGGTGACAATCCTGCGCACTGTTGCGCTCACCTTGAAGTCCGTCAGGCTTTCCATGATGCTCTGCCCCGCAAGCGTGCCGGTTATGGACGACGAGATGCCAGAGAGGAGCAGAGCAACAGCGAACACAATGGAGGCAAGGGGGCCAAAAAGCGGTGTCAGTGTCCGATAAGCTTCCTCAAGCGTGGCCACTGGGATGCCGGTTGCATAGAAAGCTGCCGCGGCCATTATCAGTATTGCTGCGTTTATCAGGGCTGCCACGAAAAGCGAGAACACTGTGTCCACTGTGTGGAATCCAAGCGCTGTCTTCTTGTCTATTGTCCGGGAAAAAGCCTTTGCCTTGTTTTTCATGAGCCAGGAATGCACAAACAGCGCGTGCGGCATTATGACAGCGCCTATTATTCCAACCACGATAAAAACCATGCCCGGCTGCATGGAAGGGACAAGCGAGCCTGCAAGGGCCAAGTCCAGGGCCGGCCGGGTTATGAGCATCTCGTACACGTAGCCAAGCCCTATTGCCGAGACGAAAAATATGATTGCATATTCCAGGGTCCTAAAGTCCCTGCGGGTGAGGAAAAGCAGGAGCAGGACGTCAAATATCGCGAGAATAGCGCCGACTGCCAGCGGGATGCCGAACAGCAGCTCCAAAGCCACGGCAATCCCCAGGAATTCCGCCAGGTCTGTGGCGAGTATGGAGATTTCTGCCAGGACCCAGTATGCGAATACCAGGTTCCTGCTTTTCCAGCGCAGGCTTACAAGCTCAGGGAGGGAATAGCCTGCTATCCCGATTTTGCCTGAGAGGTATTGGAAGAGCATGGCCATTGCGCTTGAGAGCCAGATGACCCACAAAAGCGAATAATTGAATGTCGCGCCGGCGCTGATTGACGTGCCCCAGTTGCCCGGGTCAATGTATGCCACGCTCACTATAACGCCGGTGCCGAAAAAGGCCCAGAACTGGCGCGTGCCAAGCATGCCAAGCAGGCCTTTGGAGTTCTTCAAAGGATTGGGAAATTTCATGGGAAACACATTAATTGGAGATTAACCTGGGGCATAAATTTTGGAATTTGAAAAATATTCATTTCATTGGCAGATGCAAAAGTGTACTTCCAACCCAATTGATGGATGCATTGCATGGTTCATCTCATTGGTATATGGGGCTTCCATGCGGGTCGGCCTTGGGGTTGCCAAGGAGCTTTTTCATGGCGCTGATGCTTTTGGGCGAAAAATCGTGCTCGAGAAGGCACGCCTCAGGATGCACCTTGGCAGGGTCGCGCTTTAGCACATTGGTCAGGAAAAGCTCGATGAGCCTGTGCTTTTGCGTGAGCTTTTTTGCAAGCGCCGTGCCTTTGCGCGTCAATGTCAGCGCGCCATAGCTCTTGTAGGTCAGGTACCCGTCGCCCCTGATGCGCGAAAGCATTGCGGAGACCGTGTTCTTGCTGACGGAAAGGTATTCAGCCAGGTCCTTGCCCCTGACAATTCCCTTGCGCTTTGAGATGACGTATATTGCACGGATATAATTTTCCCTGGACTCGTTTGTCATGCAGAAG
>JAKALW010000171.1 GCA_021823945.1 Microcaldota archaeon | reverse complement strand
AACACGCTCTATCCACATTTATAAAACTTTAAGGAGGGCGATTTGGTGGGAATTTTTCTGGCATATTGGGCAAAAACACATGTGTAAAAAACTAGAATTTGCCGTTTCCGCAGCTTTCCTTGAAGAACCAGATGGCGTCGAGGCAGACAGACATTGCAAACCTCTCGTCCTTGAAAAACTGCCTTATCGCGTATGCGAACGCCTTGTTGCGCCTCAATGGCTCGCCGGTTTTTGAAACAAAGCCTGAAGGGCCGATGCCGTCAAAATCGAGGCATAGCTTCTGGACATAATCAAGCGTGTTGTTGGGGTTGCGGCTTGACGGCCGAAGCAGTCCGCCCTTGCAGTTTTCAACCACAACACAGAACACCTTTTCCACGAACAAATCAATGTTGTTGCGCACTATGGACTCGGAAGGGGACGGAAGGGAATAGAGCCGAACGTACGCCTTGCCCTTGAATTCAACGCGGGCCGGGGGAAGACGGGTTCTGGCAAGACGTACTGAAACGCAGCCGTTGCCGTCCCGTGAAAGCGCAAGTTTGCCTTCTGAGAGGACCTTCAATGCCTTTATAGGCTCGGGCATGGTTTTCATGCCGGCCCCTGCCTGGATTGCTTTAATTGCCATGCGGAAACACTAAGAGAACGGCGAAAGCAAGAAATAAAAGGGAATGCAGAATGCATAACTTGGAGATGCAACCAGCCAAAGCAGGGCTTTTCAGGAGAACTGTTTCTTGCAGCTTTGGACAGAGGTGGTAGTCCTGATGAAGTCGCATATAGAGGAATTCTGCTGCTGGTATGCAAGCGTGGTCAGGCACCTCTCGCTCCAGCCCACGTCTGAAATCTGTGAGCAGTCGTTGAGGTCAAGTGGCTGGCCTGCCTGGATTAAGCCGCTGTAGCAGGTCACGCGCCACGAGTAGACGCTTATGTTGTTGCACAGGCTCGCCTTCTTGGAAGTCACAGCGGCATTGTTGTAGCACGTGTTCCTCCCGGTCTGGGCATAGCTGTCTATGCTAGGGCAGCCGTCGGTATTGCCAGTTGCCGCCGCGTATGCCACAAGGCAGTTGTCAGCGTCAAGGCTGTTTGAATCCTGCAGGCATATGGTGTAATCCGACATAGTGATGGAAAGATTCTGGTAGCAGTTCTGCTGGTAGTCGTATCCAGTGCTGGCCATGGAGCACATGCTCGGTTTGAGCATCTTTTCAGCCCACAGCTCGTAGCAGTAGTCGCGCACGACCTGGTTAGAAATGCCGGCGCACTCGTCGGAACCGGTAGTGTATGACTGGCATGCGACCCTGGGCGCGTCGCTTTGCGTGCTGTTTATGGAATCGCATATAGATGCATTGGACTGGTTGAGTGCCAGGTCGTATATGCAGGAATTGTCAGGGCACAAAGCCGGGTTCGAGTCCTTGAAGGCATTGCACTTCTGGACAAGGTAAGCCGTTGGCTGCGACCCGCACGTGGGCGCGAGCCTTTTTATGCAGTCTGCGCGAAGCGTTGCGTCGCCGATGACATTGCAGCCAGCAGTGGTGTTGCCGGCGAGCGCGACTTTGTACATGCATGAGTTCCTGTAAGTGGCGTTGGAATACTGGCCGCAGTATGCGAGAGTGCCGTCCTCGAAAAATGAGAGGCAGGTGTCCTTCTTTTCGCTTGTGTAAATATAGCCGCAGATGCTGCTGTTTTTGGTGTCGGACGCGGCCTTGACAAGGCAGTCGTCCTTTAGGAGCACGTTTGGCTGGCTTGAGCACAGTGAGGAAGTGCCCTGGTTGCCAGTGGTCTGGTTCGAAACCGTGGAAGTAGTGTTGTTTGCCTGGCTTGGCGGCCAGTAAACAGTCTCGTTCGCGGGAGCCTGCGGCGTGGGCTGGGTGCAGCCGGCTATGAAAAGCGCCAGCGCGAATACCGCGATGAATGCCGCAATGTGCCTTTTGTTGAAAACCATATCAGACATCTCTGACTATCATCACTTGCAAGGGTATTATTCCAAGCATCCGAAATACCTCGTTGTCATCACTTAATTGCTATTTCCCTTTGTATATTATAAATATATCGGGGAAAACATGAATACAAGCATATGATTGAAGCCCAGACGGATTGATAGGATGGCGCAGGGATGGGAAGACGAGATTGTAATCTGCCCGCGGTGCGGCGGGGAAAAGCAATCCATAAACCACCAGAAAAATTTCGGCTGCGTGTGCACGTGCGTTGAATGTTCCGATTGTAAGGAGTATGATTGAGCATGGACCTTGCGTTGGCATTCATTTCCGGCGTACTTGCGGCCTTTTCGCCCTGCGTCATAGTGCTCATACCGCTGGTGCTCTACAGGTTCATCGGGAACGGCGAGAAGCAGCTCAAGGGAATCATGGCCATGTCCATAGGGTTCATAGCCTTCTTCATAATGGCAGGCATAGTGTTTTCGAGCCTATTCCAGTCGGAATTCCAAAACGGGCTGAGGCTTGCGCTTGGCATATTCTTCGCGGGGCTTGGGATTCTCTCGTATGCCGAAAGAATCAATCCTCTGAATTTTCCGCTTGTGAAAAACCCATTCCTTCTAGGGGCGGCGTTCGCGCTTGCCATATCGGTAAACCCATGCACCCTGCCTTTCCTTAGCGTGACAATGGGCCTGGGGCTGGCCGAGGCGCTGCCAAGCATGATAGCTTTCGGCCTTGGCCTGCTGGCGCCTTCAGTGCTTTTCGTGATTTTCGGCAGCAGCGCCATGAACATTGCCAGGAAGGGCGGCAGGCTGATGAGCAGGGCCAAGCATCTCATGGACGTGATGCTCGTCCTGACGGGCATTTACCTCGCGCTTACCGTCAAGCAGTTCGACACTGTTGACAGCCAGGTGGTGTCCCTTTTCCTGCTTGGGTTTTTCGCGTTGCTTCTCAGGCTGCTTTTCATAGTGAATTCAAAAGCCGACATGGCAAAGCCACAGACTGTCATGCTGATAGCAGCGCTCACACTCGTCATTGTAGCCGCCCTGGTGCATTGCAACGCATACATAGCAAGCGCGCCTGCCAGCCTGGCAGCCGCCACGTGCCATACTGGCCTGTTCGAGGAAGCCTG
>JAKALW010000170.1 GCA_021823945.1 Microcaldota archaeon | reverse complement strand
TATAGTGGAACATCCTGCACCCGATTTTTGCCGCCCTGAAAAGCTCATTGTAGAATTCCTGGGAATACAGGGCTGGCGCAAGCGAGAACCTTGGGGGGTCATGTATTATGGCGCTGAATTTTCCCGGTTTTGACGCCATTATGTGCTCGAACGCGTCCTGCCTGAAAATCCTTGCATTCGCGCTTGAAAAAAGCCTGGCGCTATACGGGTTCCACCGCGCTAGCTCGTAAACAGCCCTTGAAATCTCGCAGGTCTCCACATGCGCTCCCATGTCCAGGGCGGCAATAGCCGTATATCCAAGGCCCATGCACGTGTCAAGCGTGAAATCGCTCTTGCCCAATCCCAGTTTTTCCGCAATGCCCCTGGAATAATCAAGCGGCGTGGCAAAATCCCTGACAAGTTGCATCCTCAGGCCGTCAATCTCAAGTATGGGCACGTCCGACATCATCCTCAGCCTGTAATAATTCCTGTCAAAAACAGCGAGCTTGTAAAGATCTTTCCCGTCCCATGCGTACAGGTAATCCCCAATGACGTTTTCAAGCGGGATTTTTGAGAAGTCAAAGTCCCTGATATTGACAAATGTCAAGCCAAAATCAAGCGAAACCTCGTCAATTGGATTTTCTACGTGCCCGCTTCCAACGGTAGTTGCCCCCGCATCAGCCTTGTTTTTCGGCTTTTCCGCATGCCTGGCTTCATGGTTTTCCCTGTATTGCCTGATTTGTCCAGCAGTCTCTTTTGTAAGGTAAACCATGCCTGATTGATAATGGGATTTGGCGCGCGCCAATTGAGCTTCCTGGTTTTGCGCCTTGCCAGAAGCCTTTGCTTGCTTTTTAGAATCCACCAGGAACACTCCAATTCAGGCACGCCCTTTTTTGGATAGCGCGTACATGCGCCTGACCTCTTCGGAAGTAGTGGCATCGAACACGGACTTGTCGGCGCGCATCCCCGCCATGCGCGGAAAGCGGAGCGCGAGCCCCTTGCCCTTTTCAGTCCTGGCGCACGTATGCATCGGCGACTCCGTGATTTCGTCATAGGCAATAGTAATCACGATTTCAGGCGCCACCCATTTGTCGGGCACTATTTCTGAGACAACGTTCTCGGGCTTTTTGGGCATTATTATTTTTTCCAATTGCCCCCTCATGTCGGACATCTCGTCCTCACTGAATCCGGAGCCTATCCTGGCCAATGTTTCAATGTTCCCTGTCTCCTTGTTGTACGCTCCTGCCAGAATCCCGCCAAAATCTAGCCTGGCCCTGTCGCCTTTGCCCTTGAAAAATCCCACAATCACCGCATCAATAGTGTCCACCATGTCGCCATAGGACTTCTTGAGCTTTATCCAGGCGAATTTCCTCGCGCCCGCTGTGTATGGCATTGACAGGTCCTTTGCTATTATGCCTTCAAGCCCAGCGCGCGTCTGGTGCGCGAAAAACCTCTCTATCTCGTCCGCGCTCCGGGCTATTATCATTTCCGACGGCCTTATCTTTCCCTGCCTGCTCGTGGCGCTGCCGAACGCGGATTCCAGCTTCCTGCGCCTGTCAATGTACGGGAAGGACGTCAGGTCCGCGCCGTCTATGTACAGCATGTCGAACGCGTGGACTATCAACGGCAGTTCGCCCTCCTTTTCGCCAATCCCGTGCTTGCGCTTCCTTTGCATGAGCTGCTGGAATGAGAAATACTTGCCCTCCTCTTCGGAATACGCAAGCGCCTCGCCCTCGAAAATCAGGCTGTCATAAGGTCGGCTCTTCACTTCCCTGACAATATCCGGGAACATGGCGGTTATCTTCTCAAGCTTCCTTGAATATATCTCCACAATGCCCCTGTCCTTGTGTACCTGCATGCGCAATCCGTCGTATTTCGAGTCGACCGCACACTCCCCGAGCCTATCAAATATCGCTTCTGCGCTGTTTTCCCTTTCCGCAAGGGCGGGGCGGATTGGCTTGAGCGGGGTGAGTTTCATGTTTTTTAGGAATTCGTCCCTGCCGGACATGATGTTCATCGCCACAAAGCCCAGGTCGGAACACAGGTTGTATGCCCTCTCTATCTCCTCGCGCTTTGATTTGTCGTTTGCAACCACCCTTGAGAGCGCATCGAGTATGGTAGGGTCGCCAAGGCCCATCCTCAATTTCCCTGTCGGGAACCTGACAATGTATTTCGCCTCAAGCGCGCTTGCTGAATTGAGCAGTTCCACGAGTATCTTGATTTTTGCAGCCTGGGAGCCTGCGCCAGACTGTTTGGTGATTTTGAGGAACGCGTCGTAAACGTGCTCCACAGTCAGCGTGGAGACTGATAGCGATGTCTGGCGCTTGGATTCCGCAAGGCCTGCCGCAACAAGGCCCAAGTCGCCTTCATTTTTGAATTTTTTTTCAATTTCCTGCCTTGAATAGCCGTACGCCGAGGCAATGGCCCCGATTACGAACTTCTCGCCCATTCCAAGGTCGATTCCCTCGAATGCCGGGGCTATGGAGCCCTGGGACAAATACACAAGCTTGCCGGAAATGTCCGGCGGCGCGGATTTTAGGAGTTCTGAAAATATGGCGGTTATTTCAAGCCTTGAAGGCGTGGCCTCAATTTTCTCAAAAGCCTGCGCCAAAACGAGAAAATCCATGCATCCTTATTGCCAGGGGATATTTATATTGATTTATAGCCGCCCGGGCGGATTGCGCACGCGTGTTTGTGCGCCGGAAGCAGTGCGTGGTTGGCTGTCCTGCTGCTTTGCCGCCGCCTAACCCGAAGCCGTGTTTACCAGCATGGCGCCCTGGTTGAAAGTGTAGTCCTGGGTTTGCGCGAAGAACGCGTCTGGCTGGGGCGCAATTATGCCATAATCGAACCTAATCCAGTTCCCAAATGTCAGGGCATTTGCAAGTATGGGGCAGTTCGCGGCATTGAAAGTTATTGTCTTGCCGACCGAGGGCGCCGCGAATGTGCAGTTCTGTGTTGAGCCTCCAGTCATTGCCATCGTGGCCGTAGCGCTCTGCCCGAATGCGAAATCTGCAGGTATAGTCTCAGTGTAAACGAAATTGCTCTCGCTTGCCGCGGACGGCGTATAGAAAGCCGTTCGCGTGTAG
>JAKALW010000169.1 GCA_021823945.1 Microcaldota archaeon | reverse complement strand
TCCGATCTGACTTTGGTGCTTGTGGACACTTCGGGCTCCATGGGCAAGAACATCTCGTGCATCGCCACTTTCGCGCTAATCGAGGCGCACAGGCTTTGCAGCGGCAAGATGGGCATAATCGGGTTCACGACAGATATCTGGCTCGACTTGCCGCCGTCCGACGACTACGCTGGCTATGAGCACATGTTCTACGACAAGTATTCAAGCGGCGGGACAGAGTTCACGGCATGCATTGCGCGGGCGCGCGGGTACAAGTCGAAAAACCCGAACCTGGACGTGATTTTGGTGTCCGACATGTGCGCGCCCGACCAACAGGTGCGTGCGGCGCTTTCTGAAGGCTGGCTCTCGCTTGTCCATACAGGCGAGAAACAGAGCGCGGACAAGCTCGCGTCCGAGACTGGCGGGAAAATCGTGCACGTGAAGTCGCACCAGCACCTGAGCACCGCGCTATTAAGATTGTTTTCAAACCAAAAGTAACTAAACGGTGATTCTCTATGTCCGGAAACAGGGTAGCAATGGAAGGGTATCTCGAGTACCTCAACACGCAGATTCTTGGCAACCGCGAAAACAACGAGCTCATGTTCGCCGCGTGCATCAACCCGCAACCCACAAACGTCATAATAATCGGCAGCCCCGGCACGTCAAAGACAACATCCGTGAACATAATCGCCAGGCTCTTGGGCCAGACATTCTCAAAAGTCCAGGCAACCCCCAACCTTGACATTAACAAGGTGCTCGGGCCGATAGACCTGAAAAAACTCGTTGTGGACAAAGCCGAGGTCGTGAACTGGTCAGAATGGACCCACGCGTATTTCAAGTTCATTGACGAGTTCAACCGCCTCACGCCCGAATCCGCTGTATCGCTTATGGAAATCCTTGACACGTCCAGGGGCAAAAGGTCATTGCACATAAACCAGCACGAGGCGCCGACACTTCCGCCGGGGCCTTTGTTCGCGACCATGAACAACCCAGACTCAGGGACAAACGAGGTTTTCCCGCCCATGCTTGACAGGTTCGACATGTGCATTGTAATGAAACACCCGCACGCCCATGACCTTCTCAGGATTGGAAGCGGCGAATTATCGAAATACGCTGCCCCCCAGGCAATGGCAAAGGCGCAGTTCGAGTCCTTGAAAAAGGAGGTCGGGCACATAAAGGTTCCGCCCGCAGTGCTGCGCTACGTCTCAATGGCAGTGCGCGACCTGTCATATTGCAATTACGGCGAGATGGAGACAAAGACAGCGGCTGCGGCGGAGCACTGCGCGCGCTCGTGCAGGTTCTGCCCGAAAATCGACCACCGCGCGCCCGCCTCGCCCCGTGTCCTTCTAAGCATCGTGTCAATGGCAAAGGCGCTTGCATACGTAAGGGGCAAGGATGAAATCACGTTCGAGGAAATACGCTCGCTTGTGGCCGCCGCAATCAGGCACCGCATACGGCTCAACCTCGCATACTTGAACAAGTTCAATAACCTCAATGACGCTTATGCGGACCTGTTTTCGGAGCTCAAGGCATTGTGGATACAGCGCGAGGGCATAGACAGGGAGCTTGCAACTGCCCAGGCGCTTGCCGATTCTGGCGACATGAACGGGGCAAAGCCGCATCTTGAGAAGGTGGTCGCCTATGCCAAGTCGGACGGCGTGTATTCCGAGATGGTTCATCACGAAATCCTGCACCTGCGGAAGAAAGGCGTGACTGCGTAGCGGCAGCCTAACCTAGGCGAGTGCAACATTCCTTTCGCATCCACTTCGCCATTTGTTCAAGGGTTAGATGTGAATGTAGCATTCTTGTGTGGCAAGATGCCAAAAAAGTAAAAAGATAAAAAAGAAGATGAAAAGGGGAGCATCCGACTTGGGCGCTCTCCAATCCCTTATTTTTCCAAAATGCCTCAGCAGCACTCTTTTGTCTCGCTGTGGGCAACTGCCGGAGCCTGTGTTTCAGCCTTTATCTCTGCTGCCTGTTGCTTTGCTTCTGTTGGCTGTGCCTGCTTTGCATCTGTTGCATTTGTTGCATTTGGTGTTGGTGCTGTCTCTGGTTTGGGTGTTTTTTTCCTTGCCATTTTCATACGCCTCCTATAAGCGCTATGCTGTCGTAAAGTCGGCAAGAGGACCCCGCTCTTCAGGGTGGGGGTGAATTGCCGACCGACTTTACGAGATTTTTTTTCGAATGAGCGCCCCAAACCACGAACTTTAGTCCGTGGTCCTTCGCATCAGCGAAGGGGCGCTCTTCGAAAAAATTGATCTGGTCGTTTTTTCTCAGCCAACCGGGCATTCCCGCTTGGCAAAATAGGTTTCACTAAGTAGCATTAAGGCGCTTTTTCGGGACCTGATTTCCAGTGATAAAAATGCAGCAATTATTTTGTTTCCTTAAACCTTTTGCGGCAATCAGGGCATCTCTTCTTCAGGAGGAGGAGGTTTGACTTCCTGTCTATTTTCCAGTTCTGCTGCTCTTTTGGCAAATAGCCCATGCTAACTGATTTCAAGCTCTTTCTCGCATTGAAGCCCCTGGCGAGCATTTCCTTTTTGAGCGTGGCAAAGCGCCTGACAACTGATTTTGGCTCAATGCAATTGTGCTCAAGCCACCCGTCAAGCCTGCGTTTCTTTTTCATGAGCCCCGCTATCATCAGGCATTCGACATATTCCGCCCTGAGGTGCTTGCCGCACATTTTTGAGGGCTTGGCCATCCACATCCTTACCATAATTGCATGTTTGGGATGGAAAAGAATAAAAAAGAAAAAAAAGAAGTAGGAATGCGCCTGTTTCGGTTGTGCCTTTCAAGCCTTAACAGCTGTCACAATTTTCCTTGTTTTCGGTTTTTGCCCCAGTTGGCTGTGCGGGCTTTGCTTCTGTTGCCTGTGCCTGCGCCGCCGCAGTCTCTGCTTTGGGCGTTTTTTTCCTTGCCATGCGATTGCACCTCCGTCAGTTGTGTACCTGCCGCCTTGGACCATCGAGGGCGAAACGCAGCAAGTAATCTAACTAATTTTTTTGCAATCTGGCAATATTCCTATGGAACGAAACGTTTAAACAGGTATTTTTTGGCATCTTTTCACCTAAGAATGCTACATTCATTT
>JAKALW010000168.1 GCA_021823945.1 Microcaldota archaeon | reverse complement strand
CCTGTAATATATCGAGCGCGGCTCGAAAAGCGACGCCCAGCACTCCTTCACAGACTGGACAGTGTTTTCCGCGCTCTTGACGTTCAGGAAAGTGGACTGCTGGCCTGCAAAGGACGCCTCGGGCAAATCCTCCGCAGTGGCGGACGAGCGGACAGCCACGTAGGGCTCGTTTCCGGGCGACATCTGGCGGTAGGCGGTCTTGATTTCCTCGCGCATTTCCGCGGGAATCTCGCCAGAGAGTATCCTGCCCTTGATTACCTCGGACGCCTGGGTAAGGGCATCGTTGTTTGAAGTGTCAAGACTGTCAGTCATCTCCCTGATGGCCTTGTCGATGTTGTTGAGCCTGATGAATTCGAAATACGCATTGGACGTGACTATGAAGCCAGGGGGGATTGGAAAGCCCGCCTTGGTCATCTCGCCAAGGTTCGCGCCCTTGCCTCCCGCCTCGGCAAGGTTGTTCCTGTCTATCTCCGAAAACCACTTGACAAATCTCACAAAAACCACCTACACACTTTGCATTAGAATTATCCTGGAATGCTGGCCTTAGCCGGAAATGCCGGCGTTCCCGAGAGCGGCCGCCCCCGCCTTGAAATCCCCGACCGTGCCTTCGGCAGTCATCACCACGTAGTTCCCGTCCTGCCATGAATTGAACGATTTTGCAAGGGCGTATTCCGAAGTGTTCTGGCGCCCTGCTGCCCCAAGCGCCGCGGATATGCCGGCAAAGGAGCTGGCTATCTTTGCCGCTGCGCCCGATGCCTCGGATTCGGAGGCGAAAAGCGCATATGCCCTGGCGTGGACAATGCCGGAGCTGTCAAGCCCGGCGCCAAGCGCGAACACGTCGGATTGGGGGAACATGCCTTCGCTGCCCGACGGCTTTGAGCCAAAAGTGATGTATGAGCCATTGTCCGCAAGGGAAAACGCCCCCGCCGCGCCGCTCGTGAAAAAGCCCTGCGCGCCCTGGGACACGTCTATGGCGTCCCTTACAGCCTCCTGGCTTCCCGCAAGCGCAACGCCAGTGCCAAGGATTGCAACCGCAGTGTCAGCGCCGCCGCTTGAGAAATGGTAAATGTCAACGCCCTTGTAAGTTTCCGTGGATTCCGCCATGCTTTTGGCGAGAAACGCGTTTGAGGAGAAATTGCCGTCCAGTATCGCAAGCCTGTACTGGCTGGCATTGGAGCCGGAAGTCGCGACTGTCACTGTGCTGATTTGGTCGCGGGAAATGCCAGCGGCAAGCCCGAGCGCGCGCACGTTGGAGTCCACGCCCCCGCCAAAAAAGGAATTGATTGCCGAGGCGAAGTCCGCATTGTCCCTGTACTTGTCGAAATGCACGTGGATGATTATGTCAGAGACCGCTGGCGCGAGCATATATGACCTGGGGCCGGAATACGAGGCCGGGTTTGCCGCACCCTGTTGCGCGCCAGTGCAGCCGAAAATAAGCATGAAAAGCAAGGTCATTGCTAGCAGCATGGCACAAGATTTTACGCTAATGTGTTTGGGACTGCCCACGAGTTATGCTATTTATTCATAAACTATTTAAAGATAAGCAAGAACAAGCGGAAAAATACGGAGAAAACAGCCGCAATGGCGCGTGTGCAGAACTAATCATTAATATAAATGAAAAGCGGGAAATACTCAAGTGCTGGCGCAAGACATTGCTTTGCTGGAAAATGCAAAGTTCAAATACGGATAAAGCGGCAAATGCGGAAAACTCAATGGCAGGTGCAATCAATGAACGTAAAAACCGGTCTTTTCATTGGCAGGTTCCAGCCAATCCACAATGGGCACATGGAGGCAATCAGGCACGCGGCGTCAAAGTGCGGCACCCTGATTGTCCTTGTGGGCAGCTCGCAAAAGTCGTATGAGATGGGCGACCCATTCACTGTCGGCGAGCGCGTGGGCATGGTCCATGAGTCATTGAAAGGCGCCGGCCTTGCTGGCAAATGCATTGTCCTCTCGGTCCCGGACATACAAAACAATGCCCTGTGGGTGGCGCACATCAAGTCACTGGTTCCGCCATTCGACGCTGTATTCTCGAACAATTCCCTTGTGAAGGCGCTTTTCACTGACGCACGGGACAAAGTCTATCCCACGCCGATGTCCAACAGGGCCGAGCTCGAAGGCACTGCCATAAGGAAACTCCTCCTGGAAGGCAAGGACGTGTCAGGGCTCGTGCCGCCGGAAGCCCTCGCAGCCATGGATAGGATAAAAGCTGGCGAGAGGCTGCGCTTGATTGCGCAGACAGACAGGGACGGGGAATGAATTGCCCGACCTGGAACTTGACTGGAAAAGCGTGGTTTTCATGCTAAAGACAAAATCAGCTGGCGGGATAGTCCTGAACAAAGACGGGCTCGTGCTTGTCGTGAACCAGAAAGGCACGTCATGGTCGCTTCCAAAGGGGCACATTGACCCCGGAGAAGACGAGCTTGCGGCGGCGGTCAGGGAGATAAACGAGGAATCGGGGATAAAGCCCGAAAACCTGAGGATGGTTTCAAGGCTTGGCACTTATTCAAGGTACAAAATCTCAATCACGGGCGGCGAGGACAAAGGCGAGCTAAAGGAAATCACGCTGTTTTTGTTCAGGTCGGGCCAGTCAGACCTCAAGCCAATAGACCCAGAGAATCCGGAAGCAATATGGGTGGAAAAGGATAAAGTCGCAGGGCTGCTCACACACCCGAAGGACAGGGAGTTCTACTTGTCAGTGGTTGGGAAGATAATATAGGGAAAAAGAAGGGTAAGGCAAAAAAGAAGGATAAGGGTAAAATAAAAGAAAAAAGGGAACGCGAATTCTGCTTTAGGCGTTTCCAGTAAAAACAGGCGCGCTTGAATTGCCAGCAGATGCGTTAGAGCTTGAATTGCCAGCAGGCGCGTTAGAGCTTGAATTGCCAGCAGGCGCGTTAGAGCTTGAATTGCCAGCAGGCGCGTTGGCACTGGAGTTGTCCGCCGGAGGCACGCCAGTGCCCGGCGCAACGCCAGTCGAATTCAAAGGCGGCATTGTTTGCGTGGCATTGCCAGATGTTGGCGCGCTTATTGGCGTGGCACCGGATATGTCGACAATCACACCAGCAACTTC
>JAKALW010000167.1 GCA_021823945.1 Microcaldota archaeon | reverse complement strand
TCAAAGGAAAACGTGCAGAAATGGCTTGACAGGCGCAAGCCCGGGCAAAGCAATCTCACAAGCAGGCGCCAGGAAGATGACGAGGCAATAATAGAGTCGGGGATTGACAATGGCAGGACAACGGGCGGCACAATAAGGATAATAGTGAAAAATAAGGACACGCGCTCCAAGGATTACGAGAAATTTAGCACCACGCCAAGGCCGGGGCACGCGGACTACCCTGCATTTGTGAAATACGGAAAGGTCGAAGGCGGGAGCGGCGTGTTTTCTGGCAGGATGACTGCGGCATTTGTAATGGCGGGCGCTGTGGCAAAAAAATTGCTTGAGGAAAAGGGGATTTCCACGCTTGCATTCTCAAGGCAGATTGGCAAAGTGCAATGCGGCACTGGAATTGAGGACAAGGCAACTGAAAAGGGCACATACTCCAATGTGGCAAGATGCCCAGATGAAAAAACTGCCAAGCTCATGGAAAAGGAAATCGAAAAGGCGAGGGACGATGGCGATTCTGTCGGCGGCGTGATAGAATGCCGCGTCACAGGCATCGGCGCTGGCGAGGGCGAGCCAATGTTCGCGTCAATTGAAAGCAGGATTTCCCAGGCAATGTTCGCAATACCCGCGGTGAAAGGAATTGAGTTCGGGTCGGGCTTTGCCGGAAGCGCGCTGAAAGGCTCGCAAAACAATGACGAATACATTGTAAAAAACGACAAAGTGTCGGCAAAGACCAACAATTCTGGCGGCATACTTGGCGGGCTTACAAGCGGCATGCCTATTGTTTTCAGGGTTGCAATCAAGCCGACCTCGAGCATATTCAAGAAACAGCAGACTGTGAATCTTTCAACAATGAAAAGCGAGGAGTTGAAAATCGAGGGCAGGCACGACCCGTGCATTGCCATTCGTGCTGTGCCGGTAGTGGAATGCATGGCCGCGGTTTGCTTGGCGGATATTATACTCTCAAAAAGGTGATTTGGATGAACTTGGACGAATTGCGCGGAAAATTGGACCTCATAGACTCGGAAATGATAAAGCTTTTGAACATGAGGATGGAGCTTGCGGTCAGGACAAGGAAGCTGAAGGACTCGCCTGCCGACCCGGCGCGCGAGAAAGAGATACTCGAGCACGTGAAGAAAAGCTCCAAAGGCCTTGTCAAGCCGGAATTCGCCACAAAAATCTTCGAGCAAATCATGACAGAATCAAAAAAAATCCAGGAAGGCAACCCAACGCTTGTCGGGTTCCAGGGCGAACATGGCGCCTGGGGCGAGATGGCTGCCAGGGCTTTCGACCCAAAGGCAATCCCAATAACGCTAAAGGAATTCCCAGACGTGTTCAGCGCAGTCGAGAAAAGCCAGCTTGATTTCGGGATTGTGCCGGTTGAAAACTCGATTGAGGGTGCGGTCAACCAGGTCAATGACCTGCTTGTGGAGACAAGCCTGCAAATTGTTGGCGAGGTCAGGATACCGGTCCACCACTGCCTCTTGGCACTGCCGGAAACTGACTACAGGGACATAAAGGTCGTGTATTCCCACCCGCAGGCGCTTGCCCAGTGCAGGGGATTCATAACAAGAAACAAGCTCGAGCCGCGCCCGTTCTACGACACGGCAGGCGCGGCAATGATGCTCTCGAACGAGAGGCCGAAGGCTGCTGCGGCAATAGCGAGCAGGCTCAGCGCGGAACTCTACGGGCTTGAAGTCCTCAAAGAGAACATCGAGGACCACGACTCCAACTCCACGAGGTTTGTGGTGCTTGCGAGGCAGAAATCCCAGAAAAAGGGCAACAAGTGCTCAATCATATTCTCAACGACACACAAGGCTGGCTCGCTATTCGGAGTGCTCAAGATATTTTCCGACGCCGGAATAAACCTGACAAGGATAGAATCGAGGCCCATTAGGGACGAGACAAAGAAGTTCGCGTTCCTCATGGACTTCGCGGGCTCGGACTCCGACCCGAAGATAGCGGCTGTTCTTGAAAAGGTCAAGGAGAGCGCGCCCACATATAAATTCCTCGGATGCTATGACGAGGCGAAAGAATAATGGGAATGGTATGGCATGCAAAATGCAAAGCCAAGCCAGGAATGGAATGGATTTCCGAGGAATTTGTTTGAGGGTTGATTGTCATGAAAATAGCAATAATGGGCGCCGGAAAAATGGGCGCGTGGCTTGCAAGCCATCTTTCAGGGGAAAACGAAGTTGCGGTATTTGACAGGGACGCATCAAAGGCGGGGCAGATAAAAGGCGTGATGCGCCTGGCGGCAGTTTCAGACATGGAAGGGTTTTCGCCAGGCCTGTTCATAAACGCAGTCAGCCTGCAAAACATCCAAGCGGCATTTGACGAGGCTTTGCCCCATCTGCCAAAATCGTGCGTGATTTCAGACGTGGCTTCGGTCAAGGGCGGCCTTGGCAAGTTCTACGCCAAATCCGGATTCGCCTTTGCTTCCGTGCACCCGATGTTCGGCCCCACATTTGCAAACATGGAATCGCTTCGTGAGGAAAATGCCATTGTGATTTCCGAATCGGACAGGAAGACGGCGGATTTCTTCACGCACTTTTTCGCGCGCCTTGGCGTCAAGGTGCACGAAATGAGCTTTGAGGAGCATGACCAGATGATGGCTTACTCGCTGACAACTCCCTTTGTCAGCTCTCTCGTGTTCGCGTCCTGTGTTGACAAGACGGCAGTCCCGGGCGCGACTTTCGCAAGGCACATGAAAATCGCGAAGGGCGTGCTCTCCGAGGACGACCACCTGCTTTGCGAAATCCTCTTCAATCCCAAGTCGATCCAGCAGATTGACCAGATAAATTCAAGGCTCGAACTGCTAAAGCACATAATCAAGGGCAGGGATTACGAGGAGGCCCGGGCATTTTTGGGCAAGCTGAGGAAAAAAATAGAATGATATGGGAAACAAGAAGGGGCAATGAAAGGCGTGCAAGGGCATGGCAATGATGTTCTGCCGCGCTTGTGCAATATGGCAAATCGACCGGGGTTTTTGTATGTTCTATCAAATAGCCGAAAAAGCGCTCGCGCTTGAGAAAAAGGGCAAAAAAATCATCAGGCTCAATGTGGGCGACACGAACATACCCACCCCG
>JAKALW010000166.1 GCA_021823945.1 Microcaldota archaeon | reverse complement strand
ATACGTGCCCGACCTGAACGTGTTCTATGCGGAAATAGACAAGGACCCGGACAAAAGGAACTACATTGTTTCAAATGCCAAGCTGCTAAAAACAGGCTTCACGTTCAACTACTCGCTTGAGGACGGCATAAAGGAGCTTGCGACGGGCTACCACACTTTCAAGGACTTCAGGTTCAAGAATTATTGATTATTGGTGCTCAGGATGAAGATATTGGTAACTGGCGCGACAGGATTTCTCGGCACGCATCTTTGCAGGAAGCTCAAGAGTGAGAAACATGAGGTAATTGGGCTTGGCTCAAAGGATTGCGACTTGACGCAGGAGGCATCGCTTGGAGAAGCGCTTGCTGGGCACAGGGGCTCTTTTGACAGGATAATACATCTTGCGGCATGGACTCAGGCTGGCGATTTCTGTCTGAAGCATCCAGGAGAGCAGTGGCTCATAAACCAGAAAATAAACACTAACGTGCTCTCATACTGGAAAGAGGAGCAGCCCGCGGCAAAATTCCTTTTCATGGGCACAAGCTGCTCATACGACCCGGAATTGCCATTGAAAGAGGAAAATTACATGCGCGGCGTGCCAATTGACAGCCTCTTTACGTACGCAATGACAAAAAGGATGCTTTATGCAGGCGCGCTGGCGCTAAACAAGCAATATGGGATGAAATACCTCTGTTTTGTCCCATCCACCTTTTATGGGCCAGGCTATCACACGGACGCGCGGCAGATGCATTTCATATTCGATCTGATAAGGAAAATAATAAGGGGGAAGCTCCATGGCGAGCCAGTGGTCCTCTGGGGGGACGGCTACCAAAAGCGGGAACTCGTGTACATAGATGATTTTACCAATGCGATGCTTGAACTTGACGCGCGCTGCGAAAACGGCATAATCAACATTGGCGAAGGCAAGGAGCACACAATAAGGGAATTCGCGGGAATGATTTGCAGCGAGGTCGGCTATGACCCGGCAAAAATACATTATGATACAACCAGATATGTCGGCGCGAAGTCCAAATGCCTTGACACATCAAGACTCTTGAAGCTGTATCCGGAGTACAGGAACACCAGCCTGAAAAATGGCCTCTCTTCCACGATTAAATGGTTCATGCAGCAAGACAGCATAATAAGAAAATGAGTTGATATTCAATGATTTGCAGGGTTTGCGATTCCACCAATCTAGAGCTTGCAATAGACCTTGGCGAGCAGCCGTGGGGCAATGACTTCCTAACCAAGGAACAAGTAGGAAAAGAGCCGTTTTACCCGCTTAGGGTAGTGTTTTGCCATGAGTGCAAAACGGTCCAGCTTGACCATACGGTAAAAAAGGAGATAATGTTTGGCGACCACACCTACCTTTCGGGCACCACGCGTACTCTTGACGAGCATTTCAGGAGAGTAGCGCACGAGGTGGACTCGAGGTTCTTCCCAGGCAAGAAGAAAAAGGCCGCATTCGACATTGGCTCGAACGACGGCACCCAGCTCAAGCACTACAAGAGCCTCGGTTATGACATTCTAGGCGTGGAATCCTCTGTGCGGACGGCGAAACTGGCAAATGAACGCGGCTTTCCAACACTAAACGAATTCTTCAACCTGCAGGCGGCGAAGAGGATAAAGAGGAAATTCGAGGTCATAAACGCGTCTGGCATCTTTTTCCACCTTGAGGAGCTCCACTCGGTCACGGACGGGATAAAGGAGCTTCTGGCTGACGATGGCGTGTTCGTGGTCCAGTTCATATATATGAAGACTGCGATGGACAACATAGCTTTCGACCAGATATACCATGAGCATCTGCTTTATTACACGCTTGAGACAATCGAAAAGCTGCTTGCCAGGCACGGGCTTTCCATGTTCGACGCCTACGAGGCGCCGATACACGGGGGTTCCATAATGGGTTTTGTGACGCACAAGGGCAAAGCTGAGAAAAGCAAGAGGCTCCTGTCAATGCTCGAAGCAGAGCGCGATGCAAGGACAAACGAGTTCAAGTCATACCTGGACTTTGCGAAAAAGGTCGAAGGCCTCAAGGAAAGGGAGACTGAATACATAAACAGGGCAAAAACGGCCGGCAAGACCATATACGGGCTTGGCGCGCCGGTAAAAGGGAACACGCTTTTGAATTACTTTAAAATTGGGCCTGATAAATTTGAGTACCTCATAGAGAGGAACCCCCTCAGGAAAGGGCTTTACTCACCGGGCATGCACATACCCATCCAGCTTGAAAGCGAGATGGAAAAACAGCCGGACATATACTACGTCCTGGCATGGAACTTTAAGAACGAAATACTGGAAAGAAACAAGGGACTGATTGAAAGCGGCATTGAATTCCACTTTCCGATAAATCCAAAGGGATGAACATGAAAATATTAGTGACTGGAGCGAACGGGTTCATAGGAACGGCGCTTGTGCCAAGGCTTGAAAAGGCAGGGCATGAAATAATAGCGCCAAGCAGGAGAGATTATGACCTTCTGGAACAGGCAGACGCCAGGAGACTATTCAGGGAAAACTCTCCCGACGCGGTAATCCACCTCGCCGCGAGGGTGGGCGGGATATTTGCAAACAAATCCTATCCTGGCGAATTCATTTATGAGAACATGGGCATGAATACAATGTTCCTGGAGGAGGCGCGGCGCGCAGGGGTAAAACGGCTTATATACTCATTTTGCGGCTGCTCATTTGGAAAAAACGCGCCCAACCCAATAAAGGAGGAATACTTATTCAATGTCGGAGGCCTGCCTGACCAGAACGCCATGTTCTACTCGCTTGCAAAAGCAGCCAACCACCTCCAGCTGGCGGCATACAGGAGGCAATACGGAGTAGATTGGGTTTCGCTCATACCAGGAAACGCATATGGGCCGTTCGACAATTTCTCGGACAAGAACTCGCACGTCATTCCCGGGCTTATCAGGAGGTTCCACTTCGCCAAGGAGAATGGCGACAAGAAAATCGAGGTGTGGGGGACTGGCTCCCCAATCAGGGACTTCATATACGTGGACGATGTGGCGGACTCGTTCGTAATCGCGCTTGACAAGCACCATGAGGAGCTTCCGATAAACGTTTCTTCTGGCAAGGGCGTGACAATCAAGGAGACAATAGAGATA
>JAKALW010000165.1 GCA_021823945.1 Microcaldota archaeon | reverse complement strand
ATCTGAGACCGTGTTCTTGCTGACGGAAAGGTATTCAGCCAGGTCCTTGCCCCTGACAATTCCCTTGCGCTTTGAGATGACGTATATTGCACGGATATAATTTTCCCTGGACTCGTTTGTCATGCAGAAGATAAGCAAGTCAACATTTAAAAGTTCTATGCATGGAACTTTTCAGACTTTGGCAAAGGGGCATGAAGGAGTAGGTGATTGAAATTTGCCGGAACATGAAAGAGTGCGGATTGCCAAAACAGAGTTGGGAAATTGGCGGTTTGCCTTGGATAGCGAAGCGGACTTGGCTTATCCTGCCTTGGAACCAGGCTTTCCTGCCTTTCATGGCTTCCTTGCAGATGAGCCAGAGGGCTACTATTGCCCATGCGCCAGACACACGGCGAAAAACTACTGCTTGTCTTTTACTTCCACCTCAATCCTCTTGCCGTTCTCATACCTGAACATCTTGCCTTCGGGCTCGTCAAGGGTTTTCATGTGGCTGCCATTGCAAAAAGGCTGCGTTGCGGACAATCCGCATTTGCAAATCCAAACGCTTTTGTCACCGGGTTTAACTTCCTGCGGAAGCTTTTCCGTCTTTACAACAATGCGCGCCATAGTATCCACCTCGCTGATTTGAAATGCCTGCATATCTAGAATTGGGCGGGCGCGTTTAAATCAGTATGCGGGGGCGGGCGCGTTTAAATCAGCAAGGCCGGGGCGGGCGCAAAAAAGCAAGAAGCATGGAATTCGGCTTGGTTGCTTGGCTTCCATTTGACTTATTCCCTGCGCAGGCTGAACCCGAACACTGACGCGGAAACGAAAAGTAGGATGAATTCAGTGCCAAGACATCCTCCCCCAGACACCGTTGAGTTTGGAGTGAAGCCGGGCTTTCTGGCAAGCGTGAAAGTGTGTTGGGCAAGGTACGGGGCCTTGGGCTCGACAGGCGGCTGTATGTTGTCGGCCCCTGGCTGCTGGGCAGTTATGCCGCTTGTGTCCCGTTTTGGCACGTCCGCGCCCGATGGGATTGAGTTCCAATATTGGCCGGATGTAATGACAATCTCGTCAGGGCTGCCGTAATAGCCGAATGCCCCAGCGGTTATATGCGCGGTTGGATTGTATTCCTGCGGCGGCATTTCTAAATTGACTTCCTGGTTTGGCGTTGTGATTGGCACTGTTGCGACAGAGCTCTTGGCGGCGCCATTGTCAGTGTAATCTATCCGGACCGTCAGGTTCGCGGGAGCAAACGATCCGCTCGTGTTGTCAATGACATTGATTTTCAATATCGAGCCCTGCGTTGGCGGCATCGAGCCGCTGACTGGCGGCGCATACGCGGCCGCCGCCGGCAGGCAGAGAATCGCCGCGAGGAAAGAAATGAGGATTGGGAGGGTTTTCATATTCATCGCCGGATATAATAGTCAGTTGGCAGTATGCCCTTTGCAAGAGTCGTGTTCATGTGCCAGGCCGTGTCTGTGGCTGTCGAAGTGTAAAGTATGCTGCCAAACTCTTCCTTGCCCGAACTCTGGTTCAGATAATAGTAGCCATGGTTCTTGAAAATCTGGTTTATGCCAGATACCAACTTGGGGTTGTCCTCGACAACCGCGTCGTAGAGGTCCTGGACATACCATATGTGGCGCGGGGACGCATCGCCATAATAATCAGGAAAACTGCGGGATTTGCTGATGGTGTTCCACAAGTCCGGCATGCCAATTGACACATCATCGTCGTCAGGGCCAAGGTCTATTGCTGAATTGTCGTAAAGGTCCCAGAGTATCCCGGCAACGGCAAGCTCCTCTTTCTTGCCTCTTGCCTGGTAATTCATCTCCAGGTCAAAAGACGTCGAGCCCACGCAATACCTGTACGCCTCCTGCCCGCCGCAGCGCTTCGGTACGCCGGCGGAATATTGCGTCTCAAGGGACATGAATTCGGCAAATCCCTCGACCCATGAATCCGCGGAGCAGTGGTTGTACGTGCCGTTGTGGTTGTTGTCGACCCATTCCTTC
Source organism: Microcaldota archaeon (assembly GCA_021823945.1). GTDB lineage: Archaea > Micrarchaeota > Micrarchaeia > Anstonellales > VGKX01 > JAKALW01. The sequence continues at coordinate 1,117 of JAKALW010000165.1, read as the reverse complement.
GCATTCCTGTCATAATGATAATTGGGCATTGAGAGCGCCTCGTCCATGACATGGTGGGCATACTCATGGTATTCGGCATTGTTTGGCGCCTCGGCCTCGCTAAATAGCGACGCGGTGCTGCCAAAATATATGCCTGACGCCGCGTTCTTCTTTGGCGAGTGGTAAGCCGCGTCCGGGCCGTTTTTTGACAGGTCGTAATGAATCTCGACTTTTTCCGGGCCGAGGGCGGATTGCGAGCCTGCCTGTGAAAAGAGATTGTTATAGAACTTGTTGGCTTCAAGGATGTGAATGTACATCTTGCCCGCGTCGCGCGGGTTGGTGTTTTCATCCTTGTTGGCAGTTTCAAGCACTATTTCCTGGCTCGCGCCGCTGTCCCAGCTTTCCTTTTCCACGTTGCGCGTGGACGTGACAGGCTTGAAGTTCTGGTCAATTGCGACTTTGCCGGATTTGTCAACCAGAGTGGCGGTTACCTTGATGTAATCTGTCCCTGTCTGGTGCAAGGCTGGGTCGTCAATAGAATACTCGCCCTTGGAATTGGTGTAAACAGGCGCGGATTCGCCCGCATTGCCATTTGCCGTTTCCCACGTGGCGACCACAGGCACGTCCTCAAGCACGCGCTCGCCCTCATTGTCAATCATGGTCACCCTGCCGCGTATTGCGCCGCAGCCAGGATAGCTTGCGCATGCGGGGTCGAAGCAGTCGACAAGTTGGTTGGCGTCATTGTCAATCCCGTCATTGCACATCTCGGCAGTTGTTGCTTTTGCGCAGGCTTTTCCTACAGCGTCGCATTCCTGCCCGTCCGGGCACGCTGTTTCGCTATAACTGCACGCGCCGCTTGCAGTGTCGCACGTGCCCGCCGTGTATTGCGTGCCATGCTGGCAATAATCCGCGCAACCATTGGGGCATTGCTGGTTCGCTGTGAGCGAAACGCAGGTGCAGACTGGATAGTCAAGCTGCATCTGGCCAGCGCCGCACGTGTTCGTGCACGATGCCATTTCTGGCAAGGGGTCGAAATTGCTGCAATAATAGTCATCGCACGCCCAAATCAGACCTTTGGCATAATCGTCAGGGCATCTGGCAAGGCAGTCAGCCTTGCTTTTGTATCCCAGGGATTCCT
>JAKALW010000164.1 GCA_021823945.1 Microcaldota archaeon | reverse complement strand
TCGTAATTTTACCTTGAGGAAACAATGAGGTTTTCAGGCCTTGTTGTAACTGCCATTGAAGCGAATGCAGATGATGACGGCGTGTTGTATAGGTCCAGGAGCCCTGCCGGGCTGCCGCTAGACACAAGCGAGAATCCGGGGACTGCGACCGAGTTGAAAATCTTGACATTCCTGTCGGGGTTTGCAATGCCTGCTGTTGGCATTGACCCGTCGCCGCCGCTGCCTGCGCCCCCCCCACCAGTCACGCCCCAGCATGGGTCGGACGGGCCCCCAGCCCCGCCTGCCTGGCCGCTGCCGCCGCCAGTCCTGCCTCCATTGTTGACGAGGTTGCACATGCTTGACGTGCCCGCGCCCGCGTAAACGTTTATTTGCCCTGCTAGGTAGGCAACCTCAAGGGGGACTATGACTACGCTGCCTGCGGCGCCCCCGCCGCCTTTTAGGTCGGCGCCCGCCCCGCCATTTGCAGTTATTGTGCCATTGAAAACAAGCCGTCTCGCGAAAAGCCTGATTGTCCCGCCACTGCCCCCACCCGCCTCGCCGTTGCCTATGAAGCCTGGAGCGGAAATCTGCCCGGACAGTCTTATGGTGTCAGCTCCTATCTGCACGAATCCGCCACCATAGCCACCATAATTTCCGCCCGAATAGGGTCCGCCCCGGTATCCGCCTTCGCCCGCCGTGCCGCTATAGGCATTTCCATATCCGCCTGCGCTTATGGAGCCTGATATGTTGGCGTCTGTCTTGGCATATATCCTTACAGAGCCGCCATTGCCTGTTGTCACGCCCCCGTCCACGCCCGCGACTATTATGGTCGCGCCTGCCGGAAGCGTGAAGCTGTTGAAATAGTAAACTCCGCCCGAGTCAATTATCTGGCTCGCGTTCAGGGCGACACAGTCGCCGCCTGTCACGCAGCCAGTGCCTGATATGGCCGCGGCGAATGCGGCATTCTGTAAAATGAGCGCCAGGACAATGATTGGCAATGCAAGCGACCAGATCTTTTTCATGCTATCCTGATATATCTCCTATCCTTTGTTTATATATTTAATGTGAAACAGGGATGAATGGGGAAAAAACCAGGCGGCTAGGAAAAAAGGCGCCATGAAAGGGAAAAATCAGGAAGAAAAAAATGAATAATGAATAAAAAATTGGAAAACAAATAATAAAAAAGAAACATTTTTGAAAGAAGAAAAAAGAAACATTTTTGAAAGAAGAAAAAAGAAACATTTTTGAAAGAAGAAAAAAGAAACATTTTTGAAAGAAGAAAAAAGAAACATTTTTGAAGGAAGAAAATTTTGAAAGAAGAAAAAAGAAACATTTTTGAAGGAAGAAAATTTTGAAAGAAGAAAAAAACATTTTTGAAAGCCCGCGGTCTCGTTCACATGGGCTTAATGTGGCCATTGTCGCGCAGCCACTGCACCTGAAGCCTTGAGTATCTCCAGATGATGTCTCCTTTTTTGTCAGGCTCGATGTCCCACGGCTTGACAATCACCACGTCGCCGTCGCGCACCCAGATGTTCCTCTTGATGTTGCCGGGTATGCGGCAGACCCTTTCATGGCCGTCCTTGCATGCCACAAGGAGCCTTCCTCCGCCAAGCATGGATATGACGGAGCCGAGGACTTCCTTTTCAGCCTCGTTTGGCAATTTCACCCTTCCGACAGTCTGCGGCTGGGTGGGTTTCCTGTATTTGCTGTGGTAAAAAGCCATTCAATCATCACTCATTTTCTCGTTGTCTCTTCTTCAGTATTCAATCCGGCAATCAACAAAAACTCAATTCCTGATTGGCGAGCGCGCGCCGCACGCCTCGCATATCAATGACCTGACGCCATGCGCGCCCTCGATGAGTTTCGTGTCGGGCTTCTTGCACTCCTTGCAAAGCACGTACGAATTCACGAATTCATTGAGTTTCTCGTTCACAGCCCTGTCGCTGAACTTGCCATGGAGGGTGACTTTGCCGTTGGCATATGTCGCCGGCACTGCAAGCTCCCTTGAAAAGTATTTCACCAATATCTGTGGGTCGCGCCTGATTTTTGAAATTATCAGATCGAAGTTGCGGATGAGCGTCTTTGTGCCCTGTATCTGGATTTCAGCGTATGGCATCTCGAACCTTTCAGCCTGGGTAGCCCTTTCGGGAAGCTGCGAGTATGCCTTGTCAAGCATTTTTTCGTAATCGGTCATTTCATCATCTTTTTCCTGATAAGCATTGCCTTGGGTGGCGCATTTTTATCCTAAAAAAACGCAGCCTCGTTTTCCGCCGCAAAGCAAGCCTTGCTGGCTTTGCTTATGCCCGCCGAAGTTTAAAAAACCCCGATATGGCTCAAAGCCCTACGAGCATTGCCAAAAGAATGCCCACCACCGCGCCAAAGCATATCGGCGGGAGCGCCGGGAGTATGACTTTCCGGTCATTTACAAATCTCAGCATGATGTAAAGCGCTATGCTTGCCCCTGCCATTGCGCCGACTGACGCGCCAATCCCGCCAAAGGTGTATGCGGACACGGAAAGCATTGCGGGGACTGCCAAGTCGCCAGTGCCCAAATCGAGCCTGCCGCCGTCGCGCTGGACAGTCTCATGGACAATTTTATTGCCGACTTTCTTTTCAGTCTTCACGCTGACTTTCTCGGACGCGGAAACCGCGAACGACAAGTCGCGCTTGTCAAGCTCGCGCGCCAATGTCACCATGTGGCGCGTCTTGAAAACTGCCCAGAAATCATACAAGGACACGAGAATCACAATCGCAAGCGTGGGTATGAAGGCAACCGAGAACCCGAATATGGCGCCCACGCCCGCGCTTGAGACCACGGCCGCGAGATTCTTCACCTTCTTGAAAATGAATTTCGAGAGCGCGAACAGGAACGAGAGCACAAGCGACACAAGTATGCCAAGCATAGGGTCCATGCCCAGGACGGCAAACGACAGCACGAAGAACACCACGTTCGAGGCCGAGAAAATTATCATGAATTCCACCATCTTGAATATCATTACCCCTTTGTAGTATTTTATGAGAAGGAGCATGAGCGCCGCGCCTATGAGTATATAGCCGACGAAGAACACGGTATTGAGCATGCTGCCCGAATCCTTGACCGGGGACACGGACAGCTCGTTGAATTCG
>JAKALW010000163.1 GCA_021823945.1 Microcaldota archaeon | reverse complement strand
CAGAGGATATTGTATAAGTTCAATGCAACTGAAGGGAGCGGCTATGCGGTTTTCCTCCAGTCCAACTGCGAACTCTGGGGTGTCACGTGGTCGGCTGCCAAATCAAACGTCACAAGGGCGTCCGGGGTCAACTACTGCGACGGCCAATGGCACCATCTGGCTTTTGTGCGCGACCAGCAAAACGGGCTTATATTGCTTTACGTTGACGGGCTTGTGAGGAATTCCACTGTAGAACCGCAGAGGAGCCTTGCCAATTCCGCCAGGCTCGGGTTCGGCATTGATTACGGCTTTGGCTCGCTGTACTTCCACGGCAGTTTAGACGAGATGGCCCTGTTCAACCGCTCGTTATCAGCGTCCGAGATATCGCAATTCTACAATAATTCAAAGGACGGTGTTAAGAACTATTTTGGCGACTGCAGGCACGCATGCCCGACCTTTGGCTCTGGCAACCTGAACAACAGTTCAACTATCGCATCAAAAAGCGTGTTTGCAAATATTACCCTTAACACAACCACTGCCCTGAAGAATTTCAATTTCAGCTGGAACGGCACGAACTACTCAATTTATGACGACTCGCTTGTGGGCATGTGGAGCTTTGAAAACTCCACCAATGATTCGAGCAAGTATGGCAACTCTGGAATGCTTGTAAATGCAACTTATACTGCAGGGAAATACGGCAATGGCTTGCAGTTCAATGGCAATAATACTCATGTCGATTTTGGCAATCCTGCAACTTTTAATTTTGGCACAACTCAAGATTTTACGCTCTCTGTCTGGTTTAAAACTAATTCAACTCCAAACCCAAGTAATCTTATCTCAAAAGGAACAGGTTGTTGGGCTAACGGATACAAAATAGAATATTATAATGGTGCAATGCAATTCTGGATGGCTAATGGCACTTTTAATTATGGTATTGTTTCTGTAAGCTATTCGCCTTTTGACAATTCCTGGCACCATATTGCCGCTACCGTGAATCGGACTTCAAAAAATGCTTCGTTGTACATAGATGGCTATCTTAGGAATTCAGTAATATATCCAACAAATTTCAATCTAAGTAGCGCGTCTCAAGATTTTGTTGCAGGTTATGATTATGGCTGTTCAATCCCTCTGAATTTTTTTAACGGTTCATTGGATGAAATCCGAATTTACAGCCGTTCTCTCTCAGCCGCGGAAGTCAATCAGCTTTACCTTTCAAACCTGAAAAAAGTCAATTCGAATTCATGGGAATTCGACACCAACCAGACAAACCTGACAGATGGCGCTTACGCTTATGCTGGCTATGCAACTGACACGCAGGGATATACTGATTCCACTGGCTTGAGGTCTGTAACCCTGGCATACAACCCAGTGTTTTCCACATACGGCGGCTCCACCACCAATTTCGCGGCAGTGTCTGACCTGACAAACGTCACCAACCTGACGCTTGAGAAAATCGGCAAGGGAAAAATCAAGTTCCCATCAATGCATTCTGTAAACGCGGCAGGGCAGGATTATGACGCCAACGTGGTCATGGGCAGCGGGTTCGTGTCAGTCAATTCTTCAGGGCTTGATTCTTCATTCAATTCCACAGCCACACTGGCAATGAACCTGACAGGCATTTATTCAGGTACTGCCACGCCAACTATCTATTACTATGAGCCATTCACAACAAGCGCCGCAACCATACTCCAGAATGGCGCGGCATGCTCGGCTCCAAGATGCACTGGCATATCATGGGACCAGGCTACAGGCATGCTGACCTTCAACGTTTCCGGATTCTCAGGTTATGCGATTTATGACAATAGTACTGGTTTGCAAATCGCTTACAATTCCAGCGGCACGCTGGGGATTAACATCACTTCCACAAACCAGATTGCAGTCTATACAGCAAGCGCCAAGAACAACAGCGCGTTCTCGTTCATCCCGGTAACGCCACCCGCGGCAGGTTCCATCACGCTCTTGTCAAACGAGTCCTCAAACGTGACAGGAGGCGACACAGGCTTCTTGGTGGAAAACCAGGGAAACGTAAATGTTTCCATCACAGTTGCTTCCGATAAGAATGCTTCCTTGTTCATAGGCGGCTCGACGCCTTTGTTCCAGATGTTTGGGGGCGCGAACGAGTCAGGCGCTTGCGCGGGAACTGGCTTGAATACAAGCGCACAGGATTTGGGCGCTTCGGCAATCACAGTCTGCCCGAACCTGGCATTCCCTGACGCGTATGACACAATCTGGGCATTTGTTCTTGTGAAAATAAACTCGGACAGCCCGCCGCAGGCAAATACGGCAACGCTGACATTCACGAGCACGCAGGCCGTCTGAACTGATAAAACAATAAGCTTTAAACATCCCGTCAAACATAGGGATACCCAAGCATATTTGCAAGGTTTGCAGGCAATGAAAATTGCATAATCAAGGATTTGCCTGGCAATGCGAAGTGCTTTTGCAAAAGGTTTTGTCTGGGCAAATATTTACAACCGGGTGCTTATTTGTGGTATCAAGGGACATACGCTCACGAAAAGAAGACCATGTCAGGATAGCTCGCGACTCTGACGTCCAGTACAGGAAATCCGCGGGATTTGAAGACGTTGATTTCCTGCACCATTGCATTCCCGAGTTCGATTTTGAGAAAATCGACACGAGCCTCTACCTCTTCAACAGGAAAGTGTCCGCGCCAATCCTTATCGATTCCATGACCGGCGGGTATGAGGGCGCTGAAAAAATCAACCGCACGCTTGTGGCAGCCGCGTCGCACCATAACATACCCTTCTCGTTCGGTTCCATGCGGGCCATGATTAAGAACCCCGCAATGGCGCGGACATTCAACTTCAGGTATCTCGCGCCCGACATCCCAATCATAGGCAACATCGGCATAGCCAACCTGCCCACAACTCCCATCGACCAAATAGAGGGGGCAGTCAAAAAGCTCGATTTGGACGCGCTTTACGTGCATTTCAACCCGTTGCAGGAAGCTGTCATGATGGAAGGCGACAGGAATTTCGAAGGCGTTGCCGATTCATTGGCAGAGCTGTGCGACAAGATTGACGTGCCCGTGATTGCGAAGGAAACGGGCGCGGGCATGTCCGACAGCGCGGCAAAGCGCTTGTCTGCCCTTGGCGTGTCCATGCTCAATGTCTCGGGCGCGGG
>JAKALW010000162.1 GCA_021823945.1 Microcaldota archaeon | reverse complement strand
CATGTCTATTGGGTTTTTGATTTTAAATTCTTGCCCTGCCACCGAGAACATGGCGTATGGCGGAAAAACGCCCTTTTCCGTAATGAACGCCTTGACGTATTTGGCTGGGGTCTGGTCGAAAGCCAGGTTCCTCACCTTTGCTTTTGGGAGTTCCCAGCGGGATATGACCTCTTCAGTGTCGCGCTCCTCGATTTCAATCTGCCTGCCCCATACGGTAACTGGCTCGAATTTGTATATCTCGGCCGCCGAATAGAACGGCACGCCGCAGTCAAAGGCAATCTGCGCAATGCCTCTGGTGCCTATCTTGTTCACCAAATCGCCAGTAGCCGAGACTGCGTCAGCCCCGACAAGCACCATGTCAACCTGGGGTATGAACACGCCCGCCGCGGAGTCCACTATGAGTGTCGTGTCAATGCCATATTCCGAGAGTTCGCGGGCGGTTATCCTGCCCTGGTACTTCGGGCGCGTCTCAGTGCATATCACGGAGCCAAGATTGCCATTGTCAAACGCGCTTTTCAGGATTCCGACAACCGAGCTTGAATGGCAGTGCACAAGCACCTTGCCGCCTTTTGGGACAATGCTTGAGCCGTAATGCGCAATAGCGCCTATGCCCTTCTGCACGTTTATGAGGTAATTGTCATACTCCTCCTTCACTGCTTTCTTGAGCGCCGGGACACTTGCGCCCCCCGCGATTTTCCTTTCCAGGTTCGCGAACACCAGCCTGATTGAATTCCTGAGCATAGGCTCTGTCGGCCGTGTGGAAGCGAGAAGCTCAGCAGACTCTATGAGCTCGCCGTAGAACTGTTTCGGGCTTTTCGCATTGGAGGCACTGGAAGTGATTACGAGGGCCCTTACGGCCGCAATGGCTATGTTGCGCGCTCCCTGGATTTTAAGCGCCTTTATGTCTGCGCAGATTGAATCGACAGTTTCGGGTTTTGGTTTAGCAATTGCCATTTTGAATCTACCTTCTGCACCTTTTTCTTTGCAAACAGGGCTTTGCGTCCCGTGCTATTTAATCATGCCGCAGGCTTGGCGCCGTGCGCCCGGGCAATCCTGTCATTCAAAGCTTATTTTCCCGTACTCGCCATCAAAGCCGGGGGTGAGCTTGACCTCTCCGCGCTGCACCCTGCCAATCGCAAGCGCTGTTTTGTAGTCGAGCCTGCCCTGTTTCTCGTCAAGCTCCTTTCTGGTGGCATTGAGAGCGGCGAATTCCGTTTTGAACTCCTTCAGGAAGGCCGCGTAAATCTCCCCTACTTTCTTGGTGTGCTCGCCCATGCCTCCGTGCACGCTTGCTATGAGCTGTTTGAGCGGCATCTGGTAGATGAATGGCACGTCGAATGGCTTTTTGTAGCCTTCGGGCCTGTCCGCAAGCTCCTCGACCCTGTATTCCACGCCAAGCGTGAGCGGCTTGCCGCATTTCGGGCAAATCCCGCCAAGCTCGCGCGTCTTTGCAGGGCCGCACGAAAAATTGCAGTTCCTGTGCCCGTCAACGTGGTATTTCCCCTCCTGCGGGAAGAATTCTACTGTCCGCACGAAGCCGCCCTCTCGCTTTTCCCTGATTGCCTTGAACACAGAATCATAATCAAGCTTTGGAAGTTCAAGCACGTTTGCCTCCCGCCCGAGCTTTTCAGGCGAGTGCGTGTCTGAATTGGAAACAAGCGAGAACCTGTCAAGCGCCGAGAGCCTCCTGTTCATGTCGGGGTCGCTTGAAAGCCCTGTCTCAAGCGCGAATATCCTTTTCGCGTGTTCTCCATAACACTCGTCTATGGAGTCAAAGCCGGATTTCGAGCCGAACAGCCCGAACCAGGGCGTCCAGACATGGGCGGGGATTATCACGTTTTTCTGGTCAAGCGAGAAAATGGCGTCGGCAAGCTCGGAACTCGCCATTTTGAGTATTGGCCTGCCATCAGAGGCGATTTTCCCGTGCTTGCCCAATTCGTCTGAAATAGCCTGCGCCCCGTCAAGCGTGGGCGTGAAAAGCACCTGGTGGATTTTCCTTGTCTTGCCTCCCTGCTTGTAGATTGTCGAGACCTCGCAGGAAAGTATGAATTTCATGCCATTATATTCATAAATTCCCTTCCCGTCAGACTCTTGCAGCTTGCCCTTTATCTCGGCAAGGTATTTGGGATGCGTGAAATCTCCTGTGCCCACAAGGTCAACGCCCTTGATTTTCGCCCATTTGGCAAGGCCTTCAGGCTCGCATTCGGGGCTTGTGGCAAGGGAATATTTCGAGTGCAGGTGCAAATCCGCTATGTATTGCATAATGTTTGCTTATTCGCGGCTGTTTATATAAAATAAGGAGGATGGAAAAAAGGAAGAAAAAGAAAAGGGAAAGAAAAAAAGAGGGGCATTGGAGCCCTTCATGCCTGCCTGCTCACTGAACTGCCGCGAACCAAAACCCGCGGTTCCCGTTCATCCGCTCACTGCGGGGGCGCGGGCGGGTTGTTGCCGCCATTGTATGCCATGTCGCAGTCTCCTGCCACCTTTATCCACGCGCCTTTCCCGTCCGAGAGGCTGGCAGACTGCACGTATTTCTGGTTGGCAGTGTCATAATCCCACGGGCCGCTTGTGATTGTGCAGCCTGTCAGCTGGCTCACACTCGGGTTTGAGGAAAGGTACCTAAACGGGTTGCCAACGAGGTTCCATCCCGCCTGCATGTGGTATGGCGAGTTGGGGTTTGGCATGCCTACTATCCCCTGCGGCACCATGTATTTCAACGTGCATTTGTTCTGGGTGTAAATCCAGTAACCAGTGGCATACGATGGCGTGTCGGCCTTCTCGTACTGGCTCGTTGCGGGGTTGTATGACCAGAACGGAGAGACTGCCTGGCAGTCGCTGTAGTCTATTGAGCCGTATGGCTGGGTCGGGGCTGAAACCAGGTTCCATCCCTGCTCCAGGCCCTGCGTAACCACTTTTGTGATGTCTGTGCTGTCAGCAAGCCTGACAGTGAAGCTGCCGCTTATGGCGCTTCCAAATGCTCCGGGGGCATATACTGGGCTTGTGCCCGGAGCCGCCATGAGCCTTATTGTGTATGCCTTGTATTGGTAATTAGCGCATATCGGCCTGTCATTGATTGCCGTGTCTGAATTGGCAGAGTTCGAAATGCTGGTTGCCATAGGGTATTGGTATG
>JAKALW010000161.1 GCA_021823945.1 Microcaldota archaeon | reverse complement strand
TGCGGATATGCCTTCAAGCTTTGCCACTTTAGACATTTCAGGCGTGATTTTCCCTGCCAGCGCCTCGTCCATTTGGGTTGCCATAATATTCGGGATTTTTTAGGCTTGTGAGAGTTTTAAAGCTAAATCCCGCCAATCAATGACAAAGGCAGAAAGAGAAAATCTTTATTTGGAATTGCGCTGTTTTCCCGCATGCCTGATAAATGGGTGAATTGAATGCCATCGCCATATGATACGCTTGCCAAAGTGAGGGAGAAAAAGCCGCTTGTCCATCACATTACAAACTGGGTGACCATATATGACTGCGCAAACGTGGTCAGGGCATTTGGCGCGCTTCCTGTGATGGCGCATGCAAAGGAGGAGGCAGCCGAAATGGCAGGCATATCCTCCGCCCTTGTCCTGAACATTGGCACTCTCACAAGTGAAATAATTGAATCAATGCTTCTTGCAGGGAAAAAGGCTAATTCCAATGGAATCCCGATAGTGCTTGACGCAGTCGGGGCTGGCGCTACAAAGTTCAGGTCTGATGAGGTTAAACTCCTGCTTGAAAAGCTTGAAATCAATGTCCTTAAAGGCAATGCTGGCGAGATGGCGTCAATTGCGGGCATAAAGGCCGAGGTTCGGGGAGTCGAGTCCATTTCCGCAGGCGCAAAGCCAGAGGAGATTTGCACGCAGGTGGCAAAGGAATTTGATTGCACAGCAGTAATCACAGGAAAAACCGACGTGGTCGCCTCGGAAAAAGGGGTTTATTTAATTGGCAATGGACACCCAATGATGGGCACTGTTGTTGGCACGGGTTGCATGGCGACATCCGTAATAGGCGCTTTCTGCGCAGTTGAAAATGACTATGCAATGGCAAGCGCCCATGCGCTTTCATGCTATGGTATTGCAGGCGAGCTTGCTGCTTCAAAGTCCAATGGCCCAGGCTCATTCAAGGCTAATTTCTACGACGAGATTTACGCGCTTGACAAGGGAAAAATAGAAAAAATGGCAAAGGTAAGATTCGAAAGCAAGTAATGAAAGCTGATAATGAAATGGCAAGGAAAGAAGCTGATAATGAAAGCAATTGAAAGGGAAAATATTATGAAGGCAAATATCAGCGGCTTTTATTTCATAACTGACGCCAGCCTTACAAAAAGGGGCGTTTTGCAGGACGCGACAGACGCCATTAGGGGCGGGGCGCGTATAATCCAGTTAAGGGACAAAAAAGCAAGCCCAAAAGAAATGCTTGAGGCTGCAATGTCGCTTAGGGAAACCACGGCAAAGCCAGGCATACTCTTCATAGTCAATGACAACGTAGAGATTGCCATACAATCAGGCGCTGATGGGGTGCATCTTGGGCAGGAAGACGCGGGCATATCAGAGGCTAGGAAGAAAATGCCTGGCAAGATAATAGGAATCAGCGTTTCCACGCCAAATGAAGCCATGGATGCACAGGAAAAGGGCGCAGACTATCTTGGCGTGGGGCCCATATTTGCCACTTTGACAAAGGCTGACGCTGTAAAACCAATAGGATTGGCAGGATTGAAGGAAATAAGGAAAACAACAAGCCTGCCAATAATAGCAATAGGCGGCATAACGCATGAAAATGCAAGAAGCGCTATTGAGGCAGGGGCAGGCGGCGTTTGCGCCATATCGGCGGCTTCAGGAGACGGAGTGGAAGCCAAAGTCAGGGCGTTTTCCAACTTGTTTAGAAAATGAGAGACAAAGAGTCTTCAGGTTAGTATATCCGCAAGCGGCAAGCAGGGCAGGCGGCACAAAACCGGATGAATAGGAATTTAAAGAGGTTTTTTCAATCCTTAACCATGCATCCTTTCATGCAACAGCAAAAAATCCAGCCTTTCCTTGACAAGCAGAAGAAAAGGGACGAAACTATTTTCAAGTCATTCAAGGAGTTGGAGACAAATGCCAGGACGGAATACGAGCAGTCAGTCAAGCGCATGATGAAAAGCGAGCTGGCATTTGCCAAAAAGGCAAAGAAAAAGAAAAAAGCCAGGAAAAAATCCAAGTTAAAGGCAAGGAAGAAGAAACTGAAGAGCCCGAAAAAGGCAAAGTTCAAGGGCAAGGCAAAGCCGAAAATGAAGGGGCACAAGAGAAAAAAGTAATTTCTCTATTTTTGGAAACAATGCTGGATAATCTTCTGGCTGGCTTGAAATTCAAGTTTTCATGGTAAAATTGAATTCCTGCTAATTGTGATTCAGTTTTTTGTAGCAAATGAACCTGTCATTTGTAGCCAACGAACTGTGAATTTTCTTATGTGTTAGAAACGGATGGCGAAGCTATATCCCAGTCCTGGTTGAAAATGGACTCATAATCATTTGCAACAGGGCCTTCAAGTATCACAGCAGCCTCCCTGTTTTTCAAAACTGCGTTGTTTGAGAAGTTGATGCTCCCCACAAGAACCTTTTTCCCGTCAATAATCAGGAGTTTTGAATGCGTAAGCGTGAATTTGTTTGAGGCGAACCTGACTTCCACGCCGTGGCTTGACAGGTAATTAGCCATTTTCAATACTGAGTCAGAGCCCTGGATTCGCGCTTCAAGCATCACGCGGCACTTGACGCCCCTGCCCGCGCTTTCGACAATCGCATCCGCAAGGTGCATGTTTGAAAACGTGTACATCTCCAAATCCAGCGTGTTTTGCGAGGACTGAATTAGTAAAATAATGTCATCTTCCGAACCAGGGGAAAATAGAGGCGTGGCAATGTTTTGCGCGCTTGACTTTGGAATTACATATCCCCCTGCGTAGAGGAGGGCAAAAACAAGCACTGCAAGGAAAAAGCCTGACAGGAAAGCAGTGGCGCTTGAGAATATGAAAAGTGGCTTTTTCGAGTCCATCAAACCACATGAAACACGCAAATACGCGCAATAGCGCATTTTAAGCATATGCCCGGCAGGTTTCCAGAGAAAAAGAAGGCGGTTTCAGGCAGGATTCTTGGCATATTCCAAAAGTTGCCAAATCATATCCACAAAGCATAGTGTATTCTTCAGCAAGGCTGGTTTCCACAAAGCATAGAAAGAGTTTTCAAGCAGGATTCTGGGCGTATTCCACTAGTTCCCGCACGTGCGGCTTGCCTTTTTGCATCATGAGGATTGCGTCCACAAGCCTCTCGGCAGCCTCAATGCTTGTGATGCACGGGATGCTCGATTCCAGGGCAGCG
>JAKALW010000160.1 GCA_021823945.1 Microcaldota archaeon | reverse complement strand
CCAGTACAACCGCGACATCAGGGGCGCGAAGATTTCGTCGAAGAGGCAGGCGCAGCTCTACAGGATGAGGAAATGGCACAAGAGGGCCTCAATAGCCTCGTCCATGGAAAGGAACCTCGCCATAGCGCTTTCGGAGCTTGACAGGATAGCGTCCTACCTCGGGCTTCCAGACTCCATCAGGGAGAGCGCGGCATTGCTATACAGGAAATGCATAAAAGCCGAGCTCATCAGGGGCAGGCTAATCGAGGCAGTCGTGTCCGCGGTCATCTATGCCACGTGCAGGGTGCAGGGCGTGCCAAGGACGCTTGACGAGATTTCAAGGGTATCCGGCATTGAGAAAAAGGAGATTGGCAGGGCTTACAGGTTTGTAAGGCGCGAGCTTGACATCCAAGTCCCGCTCACTGACCCGTCCCAGTATGTGCCGAAGTTTACAGCGGCATTGAAACTCTCGGGCCAGGTGCAGGAAAAGGCAATCCAGCTTCTGAAAAAAGCCGTTGGGAAAGGCCTCATTTCCGGCAGGGGCCCTACAGGCGTCGCTGCGGCCGCAGTCTACATCGCTTCGGCGATATACGGCGAGCGCAGGACTCAGAAAGAGGTGGCGGACGTCGCGGGCGTGACTGAGGTCACAATCCGCAACCGCTACAGGGAACTCAAAAAGGAGCTGGGCCTGAAAGTCGCGCTCTGATTTTCTCCCTTTTTTTCTCTTTCTTTTTATTCTCTTCATTTTTTCTTGTTTTTCTCGCGCTAATTTTTTTCCAGCCTGTTTTTCCTTCAACCTGATCCCTGCAGTTTCCATTGTTTTTTATTCTCTCTCTATCCTACCTAGCTGCAGGTGTTGTCAAAATGAAAGGCATTGTTTTCAAGCCCTCCCCAAAAAGAATCGCGATGTCGGAGAGGAAAATAATATCGTTCATCCGCGCCTATTTCAGGAAAGCCGGGAAGAAAACCGCCATTGTCGGGCTTTCAGGCGGGCTTGACTCGGCTGTCACGCTCGCGCTTTGTTCCCGCGCGCTTGGAAAGGGCAAAGTGGTCGCAGTCCTGATGCCCTCGTCTTCCACGCCCCCAATTGACCTAAGGGATGCAAAGGCTTTTGCAAAACAGGCGGGGGCAACCGCAATCTCATTCCCCATTGAGCGCATAATCAAATCCTTTGGCTACCTTGCTCAAAGCAGGCTTGGCAGGGCGAACATATCCGCGCGCGTTCGGATGGCGTCCATCTACGCAATGGCGCGCCAGCACGGTTGCCTTGTCGTCGGCACTGGCGACAAAAGCGAGTTCCTTCTCGGGTATTTCACGAAATACGGCGACGGCGGGGCAGACTTGTTCCCCATCGGAGCGCTTTACAAAACAGAGGTCAGGGCGCTTGGCGCCCGGCTTGGCGTGCCTGCAAGCATATTGGAAAAACCCCCATCCCCGGCTCTGTGGAAGGGCCAGACTGCCGAGTCTGAGCTTGGCGTGCCATATCCAATCGCAGATGCAGTGCTCTCCCGCCTGGAAAGTGGGGAATCAAAAGGTTCGCTATCAAGGGCATACGGAAAGGCCGCTGTGTCAAAAATAATTTCCCGGATGGAAAAGAACAGGCACAAGCTTGTGGCCGCGCCAATCTGCAAGATTTGATTGCTGTTTTCCAGGGTGCCAGTCAGTTTGCGTTTTCAGGATTGCAAACGCGGTAGGCAATGCGCTTCAATATGCCAGGAAACAGAATTTCGGGCTTTAGTGTATATTTTTATACCTTTTTTGAGCAGTTTATATCATGTTGGACAAGATTGTTGAGTTTTTCAAGGGTCAGCGTGCAAAGCAGAAGGTTGTCGAGACCATGCTGAAGTACGGCATCAGGGTGGACTCGACAGGCAAGCTTTACCTTGCGGAAATCGAGCTTGCGCCCGCAAAGGTCGGCAGGGGCCTTGGGATTGACAGGCGCGTTGTCATAGACACCGCAAAGGAGATAGCCAGGCATCCGGAGCTTTTCAAGATATTCTCAGTGCTTGAGCCGCGCTCCCAGATGGCCGGGGTGGCAAGGGCTTTGAGGAACACAGTCATAGTCATCAGGGCTGATCCGCACCAGTACGGCATAGTCAGCAAGGTAACTGCTGTCCTCACGGATTACAAGGTTCCGATACGCCAGATAATAGCCGACGACCCTGACTTGTTCCCCGACCCTGTCCTGACACTCATTGTTGACGGCAGGATGCCCTCAAAAGTCATAGAAGTTTTGCGCCAGCTCGAAGTCGCCAACTCAATTAGCATATATTAGTATGGGGAGATTTCTTTTTCCCAGGGTTTGCTTATCCTTATTTTCTTTTATTGTTCCTTGTTTTCCTTGTAGAGTTTTTCCACTATCGCATAAGCCTTGTCAAAGGAAAGCGGCGGGACTGCCTCGCCTGCTATATGCGTAGGGGCAGAGAAATAGATTGTCTTTAGCGCCTTGAACTTCCCGGTAGTGCGAAGCCTGGATATGATGTCGCCAAGCGTGAACCGCGAGTTGTCCACTTTTTTCAAAAACGCGAACCCGTATGCGATTTTTTGCTGTTCGTCAAACTGCATTTTCGCGTACTCGCGGCCCATCTCCCCTGAGAAAAGCGACAAGGGGTATTCAGAAGAATTGTCAAGATAGCCGGCAAGCGAGTCGGTGTTGGACGCGATGCTTGAGCCGAGAAGGGCTTTTGCCAGCCCTTCAAGTATGCCTGAGAACGCCTTGCCAATCCCGATTTTCCCGGAGTGCCCGTTTGGCTTTGGCTTGGCGTTTTTTTTCACGTCTTCGTATGAGTATTGCCTGATGTCCGCGTGCAGTACATGCCCGTGCTCGTTTCCCGCGCCTTCGGCGCTCTCCAATGCGCCCGTGTCATGGCTTTCCGCCTGGGCCGGGGCGGCATCATGCCTGCTTTCGCCTGCCTGCGCTGCCAGTTCGCCTGGCTGCGGGGCGATTGTTTCAGGCTCTTCGCTTTCCTGGGCGTCAGTCAGCGCCATTGCAGCGCATTCGGGGCAAATCGCCCCGCCGTCGTCATCCTTTGCCCTGTATGACGGGAACTCCAGGCCGCATTTGGAGCAAAACGAGACTGCGGCATCCTCCTCTTCCGTTTCCTCTGCCTCTATGTCGTTTGCCATGTAGGGGTCAACGAACGCCGGCTCGAATGTCTCGTCTTCCTGTTCGATTTTCTTTTTCCCCGCCATGCCTTAACCAGCCTGCTA
>JAKALW010000006.1 GCA_021823945.1 Microcaldota archaeon | reverse complement strand
TGGCATAAAACAACTATTATTGCCATTGTTTGAACAGAAAATCAACATGCCTGCGAATCCAGGAGATAACAGTTCCAAAACTGGAAAACCATGCAAAGTTGCACAAATCATTATGCAGACAGGGCAAAAATCCACCTCATTGTTAAAATCCAGCCTGAAAATAATAAGCAGGAAAAAGGGCAGGTAAACAGGTGAGCCCGCGCCCTGTCCGCGCCTAAACGCAACACGCTTCAGCCCAAAGTCTCGATGAACCCATCTATGGCTTTCTGGTAATTGGCGCGCTCGGAGTCCTCCTCGCGGCTCTTGGATGACGACTTGTAAGATGCATAGAGTATGTCATAATACGCCTTCCCAAAAGCCGCGTCAAAAACAATGGTTTCCTCAAGCGAGCGTTGGGGCATTGCGGAATACAAAGCCGCAATCTGTCGTAGCTGGATTATCGCCTTTTTCGCTGTTGGCGTCATGTGCTTGCCTTTTGTCCTCTTGCCCGTGAAAAATGCCAAGATGACTTCCAGCAATTCCTTTGCCTGCTCGGCCACGCGCAGGTGGAAAGGCATCTTCATGAGCTCGATTTTGCGTAGCTTCTGGATTTCGGCAAAGTCCTCCTTGTCAATCTGCGCAGCAAACGAGTATGATTTGTTGAGGTTTGTCAGCTCCGATGACACGGTCAATTCGCTTGTCTGGGACTCGAGTGTCTGCGGGGCGAGGTTTCTCGATTTGGGCTCGTTTTGGAACTCGTAAGCTGAGTGTCTTGAAACCGAACTCTCGTCCGGGAGCCCGATTGCAGCCTCGCCTTTGGTAAATTTCTCTTTTGAAATCATGTAACTCCCCATGCAGGGCTCCGCTTTCCTGTTTTCCTGGTCGTATCCAAATTAGGGCATGAGGCACTATTTAAATATAATCCAAAGCGGTGGTAAAAAATAGAAAAACAATATTTGTAGAGGGACGGCTGGCGGTGAAAGAAAACAGATTGCAACGAGTGCCATAAGGGCAAAAAATGCAAGAATAGGCGCAAATGCGCGGGGCTTTAGGAACGATTGTCTGGCCCTATACTTCGCGGTCCACCAAAAAATCCGCGATTTTGTTCAGTTTCTGCGACGCGTCGTTTTTGGGCAGGATTGAAAGCCTTGATTTCGCGCTTTTCAGCAGTTTTTTCGCGTACGCGGTGGCATAGCCCACGCTGCCGTATTTTTCCATGAGCCCGATGACATATTCCACCTGCACTTTGGTGGCTTCGGGGTTCCCAAGTATTGATTTGCATTTTTCGGCTTCTGGCTTCGTGCATTTGGAAAGAAGGTCTATCACCATGACCGTCCTTTTGCCCTCGATTATGTCGCCGCCTATCTCTTTCTTGTATTTTTCAAAATCCCCGGTTACGTTCAATATGTCGTCCTGTACCTGGAATGCCACCCCTACCTCGTTCCCGAATTCCCACAGGGCGCCCTGGGCTTCCTTGTCTGCCCCGCCGATTATGGCGCCCGCTTTGCACGCGCCGCCAATCAGGGCGCCAGTCTTGCCGCGGACCATTGAATTGTAATCCTCGATTTTTATGCCCCATACGCTGTTTTTGTGCCAGTTCAGCTCCACAGCCTGGCCCTCAAGCACTGCTAGGTAGGCGTCGTAAAGGCATTTTCCGACCGCGATTGTGGTTTCGGGGGGGATTTGGGATTCAAATATGGATTTCCAGGATGCCATGAAAAGCCCGTCGCCGGCATTGAGCGCGAGCGGCAGTCCGTATGATATGTGCAGGCACGGCTTGCCGCGCCGCATAAGCGAGTTGTCCTCTATGTCATCATGGACAAGTGTGAAATTGTGGAAAAGTTCTATTGAAGCAGCCACAGGCAGCGCATCCTCTTTCCTGCCGCCGAAAGCCTCGCATGATGTTATGCACATCAGGGGCCGAAACCTTTTTCCACCCCTGTCAAGGAAGTCCCAGATTATGCCGTAAACCTCGAAAGGCTTCTTTCCGCGGGGGAGTATGGATTCTATCTTCCTTTCCACTTCTGCCCGAAGTTCCGTGTCCTTGTCAAACGCATCCATGTAAATCACGCAACAATCATAACAATTCTGACCTGACTTTCCCTGGTCCTATGGCAAACACGAGCTTGCCTATTTTAGGGCCCTTCTCCTTGCCGAGGAGACAATTGTAAAGTTCGGCGAACAGCGTTTTTGGCTCAATGCCATTGGCCTTTGCGGTTTCAAATACCTTATTGTGGATTGAAACCGGATCGTCGGCGGCGGAGAGCGACTCGGCGAATGCAATGGCTGCCTTGGATTTCGCTTTTGAGAATGACAATTCAAAAGAGTACTCGTCCGGGATCATTCCTTTTGCAATCCACGCGAGCACATAGGGCCTCAGGCACTCGACGCCTTTCTTGTCCCCGATTTTCTCTGAGACCGCGTCCCAATTCCTATACAATTGGAAGTAGAGAAGCACGTCGGTGTAGCCCGCAGACCATCTCCGGCCGTGTGGGCTCGATATGCCCGCAGCTATTGCGCGTTTCCTGTCTGCCCTGGATAGGGTTTCGACTCCGCCCTTTTCAAACAGGCCCAAAGCGCCAGAGTAATCATCCATGAGGCGAAGCATGTTCGCGCCAGTGGGGACTATGTCTATGTTTTCCTGCAGATCGGGCCGCAAAAGCATATATGAAAGCACTTCTGTTGGCAACAACCCCAGAAGCTCGGTGACGCCCATGCCTATGCCTTTTGATTTTGAGTATTTCTTGCCGTCAAATAAAATAAAGCCGAATTTATAGGAAATTGGCGGCTGCTCTTTCCAATAAGACTCGAATACTTCCTTGCATGTATCCCAGGACCCGCCCCTGGTGTGATGGTCCATGCCAGCGCCTTCGGCGCTCGTGCCAAAATGCCTCATCCAGGCAGGCCAGTGCAGACGCCAGGTGAGCTTGTATTTGTGGTCTGAAATCCCATTCTCTCCGGAAAACCCACAGCCTTTTGTGTATTTGACGTCCCTGTTGCACGAGTATTTGTAGTTCTCGCCGTCATGCGAGGTCACCATAGTCGTGGCTATCCTGCCGCACTTTTGGCATATTGGCATGATGGGCGACCAGTCGGCTGGCATTTCCTTCCTAAGCGAGGTGCGCGCCACAAGCTGCGCGATTTGCTTCTCATTCTTCAAAAAATCCCGGGCCGTCCCGTCAAAGGCGCCATCTTCATATAAATCAGATGCGCGGACAATTTCGGGCTTAATGGAGAATTTGCCCATGATTCCGACTGCCTCTTGGAGGAAGTGGTCGCCAAAGGATTTTGTCTCCCCGGTCGGGTCCGGCACGTCGCAAAGTGGCTTTCCAAGATGCGGCTCGAGTATGGCCGCGTATTTTTGGAAAACCGATGGTACAGAATCGAAAGCGTCCAGTATATCGGCTATGAATATGAATTTTGCCTTGTGCCCCGAAGCGATTATATTTTTTTGGACTGCGGATGGGAACATGAACTCGCAAAGCGTGCCAAGATGGCACGGCCCGGAAGTGGTCATGCCAGAGGTTATCATGAAGGGTTGTTTTTTCTCCATTATAACCCTCTGGGCGAGGGATTCGGACCAGTGCATGTGTTCGTCTTTTGCAAGTTCAGCTGCCATAATAATCATTTTTCAGTTTAGAGTTTTGGAATTCCTAAAACGACGCCTTGTCTTATCCCCTTTCAGTTTTAGATTATATAAAGGGTTTGGAATGGCAAAAATGCCCGCGCCGCCATGTGTTTGGGCAATGAAAGATTTTAAAATAGTGCAAATCAAATACGCAATCGCATTAAAGGGCGAGCATACTAATGTGCAATGGTGATGTTATGAGCATGAGACTATCAAGAATATATGGAATGGATATTTACACTGACGGCGGCAAGTTCTTCGGCAGGGTGCAGGATGTAATAGTTGACCTTGAGAGGGGAGAAGTTGTAAGGCTTACGACAGAGCCGCTCACATCCATTACAAGGGACGAGGCAAAGAGGATTTTGAAGGAAAAGAGCCTGCTTTACAAGAGCGTCAAATCAGTAGAGGATGTTGTTGTTGTTTCAGGCGGCCAGGTTGGCCAGCAACTTCCATCAAGCCTTTAAGTTACTTCAACAAACGAGAGTAGGGAGACCCCCTACTTCCACTATTTTTTCTTAACCTGATTTTGAATTTTTGTTTGGGTGGTTGTTTGTTTGCGGTCTTACATTGAGTTTTGTTTTTTTGTGTTGTTATAGTTGTTTTCATGAAAAACAGCATAAGACCCAACTACTGGTAAGAATCAGACTATTTTCTCCACTGAACTGCAGCGGGCCTTGTAGACATCCATCTCGTTTTCGAATTTTTTGAAGAATTTGTCGGTCTCAATCTCATATATGTCATCCACATACAGCACTGATTTACTCTTCATGGTGCATTTTGAGAGCCAGTTCCTCTTGAAAGCATAGTAAAACCGCCTCTTGACGCGGTTGAACCTCTTCAAGTCGCCTGCGTGGATGTCATAAAGATAGAGAAGCATTGAGCACACCGTGTTGTAATTTGGGTTCGATTTGTATTTGATTTATATTCAATTCTTCAATTTGTTTTTGCCTTTTTCTCTTATTTTTGTTTTTTTTCAATTTTTTCAAATTCCTGCTTAAATAATAATAATAATAATAATAATTAATAATGTAACTATAGTTACATAACAACAAACAACACAAACAAATCTTACAATATAAGAAAGAAAAGGAAAACCTCGGCGTTCGGCGCAGAACAAAAACACTTTAATAGTGGAACTGTGGGGTCTGACCATTTCTATCCTACATGAAATTACACAGCCACCTCAAAATTAGAATAGCGGGAGGTGGATTTGAACCACCGATCTCTGGGTTATGAGCCCAGCGGGCACTCCAAACTACCCTATCCCGCTATTATCAAAAGCTTATCTTTGCCCCGGCCTCTTTATTGGAGACACAGGCCCATTTACTGGCAAATCTTCTTTTTCATCAAAAAAAGACATATTGTTTCCACAGGAAGGGCATTTAAACTTATTTTCAAATGCAGCTTCAAATGAACATAAGGTATCCTTGCCGCAATCATGGCAAACATACTGCTCAGTTGTGTTTTCTGAAGCGTCAACGGTCTTTTCGCCGGCCTTGCCGCTCATGTCCTCCAACAGGCCGCCGGCGCTCTTGTCATTAATTTTCCAAATGTATGAATACCAGCCGCTTTGCGGGTCTTTGTCCCTTGTATACTCGACCAGGCCGGTTGTGTGGAGCTTGTTCAGGACAGCGCGCACGTCCGAAAGCTTGGTCTTGCATTTGCGTGCCAGGTCCTCGTCCGTCATTTCATATGAGAATTCCTTCATGACATTGATGGCGTTTTCGCCCGCAGTCTCAATAAGGTATTGCCTGATGTGGCTTTGCGACAGCAAAAGGCCGTTTTTGAACGTCGCTTTTTTCGACCTCGGCCTTTTAATGGCAAAATTGCCGCTCTCCTGCTTGGCCTTCGGGCCGCTTGTTTGTTTGCCATGGCCGCGTGCAGCCATGGATTTTTTGGTCGCCGGCAATTTTTTTGCGTGTTTCAAAAAACCGCCCTTTTCACTGGATAGCCGCAACCCCCATTCCTTGGGAATCCGCGGTTTTGAAAAAAATTTCAATGATTTTTCTCATGGTATGAACTCCGAATATAGATATATAAACCAATCTTGGTTATTCACATGTTACTACACTTTTTCCCCTTATGCCTGGCTTGATGCTGATTTTACCGTCGAATTTCTTGTCGAGTTCGTGCCCTTCGAAATACCTGTCGAGGAACACCGCGAGCGCGGCAATTTCAGAATGGGGCTGGTTTGTAATGGAGACATTGGCGTCCGCGAGGTTGTATATGTTCGGCGGCACCTTCTGCGAACCGACAATCACCACAAGATTGTTTTTTTTCCGGAGCTCGGCCTCGATTTTCTGTATGGGTTCGCCATACATGGTAAGCTGGACAATGTAGTTGTCTTTCTTGAGTTTTTTTATCTCAGCCGCCGGGGAATCGCAGAGCCGCGCCTTGAAATTCCCGCCCCACCTGCCAGTTATCTTCTCAACTGATTCCAACACTCCCTCATCCCTGTCGCCTGAAATAATGACTTCGTCGGCGCCAAGCGCCCGGGCGGCAAGGCAGACGTGCGTTGTCGCGCGCTCGTCGCGCTTTATCCTGTGCCCATACCTGAATATTTTTATCATGGTTTTCTGATGATAGAAAGCCTTTTTATTATGGATGGGGATATAATGGGGCACTGAATTCTGTTTTTTGGGCCTGTAGCTCAGCTTGGTAGAGCAGCTGACTCTTAATCAGCGTGTCGGGGGTTCGAATCCCTCCAGGCCCGTTAGACAAACCTCATAGGGGCTTCGCCCCTGTGGTTTAGAACATGTCGCTTTGCGACATGCTTCTGACATTTCGCCGAAGCGAAATGTAGATTCCTTGATTTCCCCTTCACACCCAATAGTGCAAAAACTATAATACGGCAACACGTCTGTCGCATCTTTATGGCTAATTTTGTAGTCAACAACACCGGTTCAATGGTCAAATTTATGGAAATATACCTCCTGCCATCCGTCCACATTCTATCGTCAAACCCCGCGCACGTGCGGCGGGCGTTCGAGATTGCAAGGCCCGACTGCATAGCGGTGGAGCTGTGCATGTCGCGGTTCATGTCTATCAATTCCAACAAAAAACCCGGCTTGGGGCAGATGCTCGCAAATCCCCTTCTCACCGCGCTTTTTTTCCTCCAGCAGTCGCTTGGCGCGGTTATCGGCGCGAAACCGGGCGCGGAAATGATGGAAGGCGCTAAAATAGCAAGGGAAGCCGGCATGCCCCTGTTGCTTGCGGATGTCCCTATAGAGGCTACAATCAACAACATATCAAAATCCCCGCTAAGGGAAAAAATAGCCCTCCTGCTGCCCCAATCCACAAAAACAGGTGTGGACCTATCGCAGCTTGAAAGCCTCGCCAATCCTGACGCGCTGACTGGCGCGCTCGAGGCATTTGAGAAATCCGCCCCCATATTGTACTCTGCCCTGATATCCTCGCGCGATTCCCACATGCTCGGGTCAGTCATGGCAAGCGGCGGCAGGCGAGTCTTGCTGATTGTGGGCGCCGGGCACGCGCCGGGGATAATCAGACTTATTAACTCAGCCAACTCTAATTCGAGCCGGCAAATCACATATAAAATCCTGGAATACGCCGCGCTTTCCAGCAAGCCATAATCACATCCGCGGTGAACAACAGATTGCGGTGATGCCAGCTACAAACTGGAAATGGCACGGCAGCCCACTGAATGAATCCGTGACGCATGGCCGCAACGATAGATGGCACAGGGCCGAATCCAAAACCCCTGGCTTTATCCGCAACACGCTGCTGCATTGTGTGAATAGCATGTCCAAACAACTTTTCCTGAAAGAAAAACAGTGCGCCATACTCTTGTTGCTGAGGGATGGCTCGCAGCAATGGTACCCGTCAAAACTGGCTGTCCACGCCAAATGCACCTATGTTTTCGCAGCCTCTTTCCTGTCAAAGCTTGAAAAAATCGGGATTGTCAAAAGCGAGAAGAAAGGCAGGCAAAAAACCATTGTCCTGACAGAGCCGGGCGTTGCCCTGTCAGTATCCTGCGACGACATCTCGAGGAAACTCGAGGCATTCCAAAAAGCCGCCACTGCCGCCGCGTCAAGCCAGCAGGCCGCTGCGCTGCTCGAGAAAAAGCCTGAGCGCAGCACGGATGTGGTCTGAATGGATGATACTTCCATCTCGCGCCTGCTCCAAACTGAGAAAAAAGTGCTGGTCATAGGCCTTTCAAAAGACGGGTCCAAACCGTCTAACCAAATACCCAATTACCTCCTGTCCGCTGGCTACGAAGTGACAGGAATAAACCCAACTGTATCCACAAGCGCCATCGGGGTAATCCCGGTATTCCAAAAAATTTCCGATTTACCAGTTGATTTTTCGCCTGGCATATTGGTGGTGTTCCGCCCGTCCGCTGAAGCAGGCGCAGCCGCCAGGCAGGCATTGGAGGCAAAACCAGGCATCCGCGCTGTCTGGCTCCAGCTGGGCATTGTGAGCGAAGAGGCGGGAAAACTAGCAGAATCAAGAGGAATCGCCTTTGTGCAGGACAGGTGCATCATGGTGGAGCACAAGCGGCTTTTCGGGGTATAATGCGGCGGGCAGAGCCAAACCCGGGCTTGTCCCCAAACCACAGCCATGGCCCGGGCTGACATGGTGTTCATTGCCTGTTGCGGATTTGATTCTTGCGCCGGCCGCTGCAAAATTCAAACTACTCTGATTTCAACTATTTTCTTGACCGCATTCTCTATGTGCCTGTAGTCCCTGAAATGCGCATAGGCCTCAATGCTGATTTTATATGTGCCGGGTTGGGTCGAGGATGCCGAAAATATGGGCGCAACCACGTGTTTTTTCTCGCCTTTTTTGACAGTCTCGAGCTTGTATGTCTTTTCCCTGTTAAGAAGCGTGCTGTCCGTGCCAAGCCCACGCTGGACCTTGACAGAGACGGAGCACAATGCGTCCGCGCCGTATATGTTCTCAAGGTCAATATGCAAGTCCACGTTGTCGTTTTTCTTCGCTGTCAGCCTGAAAGGGGTGAAATATGTGTTAAGGACGAACGGCACTGAGGATTTTTTCTGCTCATTTGCCGGAATCAATCCCTTTATCGAGTCGAATATTCCCATTCTGATGCACCTTCTTGATTTTGAGGTTTCCTGAGATTTCTGCATTTGCTATATCCCTATTAGGCTTTATATTTTTAGGCATTGCCGGAAAAGGGGCGCAGCGCCCGGCAAGGCGTACGGGAAACAGATTTAAATTGCGAGATGCAATATGCTTTGATATGGGAAAATTCAGGATTGAAGGCACCCGCCTAATTGTCGACTGCACGGCAAGCCCGCACGAGCTTTTTTCAGCGGCTTTCATAAACGACCACCTCAAGGACCTTTCGACACTCACGGAATCTCCGAAAACCATAAGGTATGAGGAGGAAATATCTGTCGAGTTCAACGAGGCGCAGACAGCCACCCTGATGGAGTACGCGAAGCTCATACACCAGACCGAGACAATCATGCTCAATCCACAGGTGTATGGCCATCCCCAGGATGATGCCCTCCCGAAGCGCAAAAAACTCCTTGCGGATTTCCACGACTATCTTTTCATGGACCCTGTCCTCGCAGTGAGGCAGCTGAAGGAATATAGCGAGCCAAATCCGGAAAGACAGATATTTTACGACGGGTTCCGGGTATTTCGTGCATGGGTGAACGGCATAATCAAGGCGGTTTCTGAATCATCCATATACAAGCTTGTGGAAAAGACGGGGGACCTGCGGGCGGCATTCCTTTCAATGGCCGGCCTCAAAAGCATGCAGTTCGTCTCCACAATCGCGCTTGACATACCCAAAAACGCAGTGCCCATAGACTCGCCGGACGCGAGGTATGACCTCGGCTTCGGCCTGAAAGTCCAGGTATATGACACAGGTTCCGAATCATATTTCTACAACATTGAAAACGACAACCTGCGCAACCTGCCGCCCGAGCTTGTCCAGATGATGCGCGCGGAAATCACCAATTCGCTATCCAGGCTTTCCGACGAGATGATTGATTACACCGTCATCTCGGAGACGAAAACACGCGAGTACAGGCAGAAGTTCCTTGACGAATCGGCACTTCGCAAAATCCCAATCACGCTCGACCAGGCGACAGCCATGGGCAGGGAGACGGCCGCGTGGATATACGGGCTTGGGGCGCCAATCGAGAACATGTCGCTTGACCACGAGAACATAACAGACATTTACATTGACTCAGAGAACGCGCCCATATACATTGAGCACGCAAAATTCGGCCTTTGCCACACTATCTGGCGCTACAACAAGGAGCTTCTCGAGCACGCGTTCAAGAACATCATGGCAATCACCAAGCAGACGCGCAAGTTCGACTCGAACAACCCGGTCGTTGACGTTGTCCTCACGAGGCTCAACATGAGGTGCCACCTGCAAAGGCCCCCGGCAACTTTTGGCGAGCTCCAGGCGGCCCTGCGCCTCACTAAGGAAAAGCCCTTCACATACGTCGAATACTTGAACTACAGGGCGTTCTCGGCATTCTTCGCGGGTTACGACGACGTCATGGTCAGCATAGGCTGCTCCGAGGCAGTGCTCGGCCTAAAAGGCGTGGGCAAGACTGCTTTCACAAGCGCGAAGATTTCGGCAATCAGCACAAAGCGCAGGATACTCCCAATCCAGGACATTGAGGAAATACCGACAAAAGCCTACAGGAAAAGGGGCTTCCACATAGCTGCAATGCGCGTCCAGTCCTCCGACAAGGAGGAGAGCGGCGGCACTAAGGAACTCGACCTGGTCTCAATGGCAAATGCGTCATTGCGTATGGGCGACGCCTGCCTCATCATCAATGAAATAAGGTCAAGACTCGCAATTCAGGGCGTAATCAACCTGCTCAACACCCAGCCTGGCGTGTTCATACTTTACAACCTGCACGCCCAGTCCCTCAAGGATATCCAGGACAGGCTCGAGCTTGTCTTTGGCATACCCGCGGCAAGCATGTACACGACCGACAGGTATTCGTTTTTGAAGAAAGTCAGGTTCGGCAGGAAAGGCAGGGTATACCGCCTGCTGGGCAGCTCTTACGAGTCCGACCAGGACAACAAGCAGTTTTTGGAGATTTTCACGTTCAAGCGAGGCAACAACATAGACGAGTCTTACCTTGAATGCAACTTCCTGAAGAACAAGGAGGCGAGCATGTGGGACCTGGCCGACGTCGACCTGGCAAAGCTCGCAAAGGAGCTCAAGTTCGAGTTTGTCCCGCCGGCGCTTGCGCGCAGGGCTGAGGAGAACGGCATTGCGCCCGAGCAATACGTTATGCTCGCGTTTGTGAAGGGCAAGATGTATTCGGACATACTTGGGAAAAGCCGCGAGCTTTCAGACAAGAGCCTGACGGAGATTGATTTTGTCCTTAAATGCAGTGCCGCGCTGAATAACCTGCTCCGCGAAAACGAGAAACCGGACGGCACAGTGGATTTCATCAAACTGCAGCAAATATGGTCTGAGAAATTCGTCCAGATTCTCGCTGCGGACCGCGCTGAAAGGATGTCGGACCTCAAATCTTCGGCAGCGCAAGCTCCCAGCCAGCAATCTTCGAAAAAGAAGCCCAGGTAGCGGCTTTTTAGGCTTGCGCAGCCCTACTATAATCCTACTTTGCGTTTTTAGGTGTCAATTTGGGAGTTACGGAAAAACTTAATGAACTTGAGGCAGAGCTTGCGCGCACGCAAAAGAACAAGGCTACGGAGTTCCATATCGGAATCCTGAACGCGAAAATCGCGAAATTAAAGCGCGAACTGATATCGCCTTCCAAATCCGGCGGCGCGAAAGGCGGCGGGTTCGACGTCCGCAAGACAGGCGACTCGACTGTGGTCTTCATTGGATTGCCCTCGGTGGGCAAGTCAACGCTTCTCAACAAGCTCACGGGCAGCAAGTCCGAGGTGGCGTCATACGCATTCACCACCCTCACATGCATCCCTGGCATGCTGGACTACAAGGGCGCGAAAATCCAGCTTTTGGACCTTCCGGGAATCATCATAGGCGCGTCCGAGGGCAAGGGCAGGGGCAGGGAAGTGCTTGCCGTGGCGCGAAGCGCCGACCTCATACTCCTGATGCTTGACGTTTTCCAGCCTGACGCGTACGAGGCAATCATGCGCGAGCTTGCGAACATGGGCATACGCGTGAATCAGCACAGGCCGGACGTGGTCGTCACGAAAAAGCTCAAGGGCGGCGTAAACGTGACCTCGACAATCCACATGACCAAAATCGACAAGCGCATGATTGCTGGCGTGCTTGGCGAATATGGCATACACAACGCCGACGTGGTGCTGCGCGAGGACATCACCCCTGAACAATTCATTGACATTGTGGTCGGCAACAGGAAATACATAGACGCTGTCACAATCCTGAACAAGATAGACCTCGTGACGCCGGAATACATAAAGACCCTGAAATTCGAGTTCGTCCCGGTGTCCGCGGAGAAGGACAAGAACATAGAGGACCTGAAAGAGGCTATTTATCAGAAACTCGACCTTATCAGGATTTACACCAAACCGCGCATGGGCGAAGCGGACCTGACCGAGCCACTGATGATTAGGCGCCGCTCCACTGTAAGGGACATGTGCGAGCGCCTGTCCCCGGACCTCCTTGAAAACTTCAAATTCGCCATTGTCTGGGGCAAAAGCGCAAAATTCGACGGCCAGAAGCTGGGGCTTGATCACATGCTCATGGACGGGGACATTGTCCACATAGCAAGGAAAATGAGCACCGACATTACCTCGGAAGAGTTGGACCAGGCAAACTCCGAGCGGATAAAGAAATCAGTTGCCGCCAGCAAGACCAACAAGCTTGGCGTAAAGAAGAAGGCAAACCATTATTGATGCCAGCTTTGAACTGCCGAGTCATGCCCCGCATGAAATGAATATTTGAATTTAGTTAAAACAAGGAATCAGATGCGCCATATTTGAACAAGCCGCGCTTTCTATTTCTTTTTTACAATGCGGCCTATTTTTTTGACTGGCAGGGCTTTGTTGGCTGCCATGCCTGCGTTTTTGGCGGGCATGCTGACTTTCCTGACGGGCTTGTTGTGTATTACCTTGCCATTCTTGATTTCCCAAGTTTCTATCTCAGAGCCGTCCGGGTTTGAAAGCGCAATCAGCGTGAAGTCGTCGCCAAGCTCGACAGTGAATATTTTTTCCCTGCCATTGGCAAATGCCTTGGTGGACATTAATCTGCCGTCTTTGGAAATTTTCATCCTATTTGCCCCTTTAGCCGCGCGTTACCGTGACTACCGTGCCAGTGAAATCCTTGAGCTTGGCAGCGTAATACTCGAACTCTTTCATCAAGGCCTGCTCGTGCTTTGGGTCTGCCACTTCCATTATCCTGACGGGCTTTACGGACTTCAGCCTGCCAGTAATGTCCGCGCTTTGTTTCAACAGGTCTCCTGCAAAAACCGGCTTCAGGGCCTCATCGGGTTTGAATGTCGGTGCTCCACTCGCCATGCCAATCACACCTATAATTTCCTCTTGCTCCTATAAAATACCGTAGCTGCCGTGGAAATTATCGGGAGGAACACCAATGAGTATAAAACGAAGCCCAAGACGGGTATTGCTAGAAGCACTAATAGGCAAATCCAAACGAATGCAAAGAAGGCGGGCATCTCGCGCCTGTTCTCCTCCTCGGTCTTCATTGACTTTTTTATCGCCGCCACAGAGCCGTACCCGTCTATGATGAGCGCGGGATATGCGAGCATGGAGAAATAGTTGGTTGCAGTGACCAAAACCAGGAATGTGCCTGCTGCGGCAAAGAGCAGCAGTTCAGACCTGAGAACTATTCCGGCAATTGCAACTGGCGCCGCAACGGCCATCGGGCCAAGGCATATTATCGCCTCGCACACGGCGGCCTCCTTCATGTGCCTGCGCGCAAAGCTGAAATAATTGAGCGCATGGGCGCTCCCCCTATTGTATATCTCGAACACGCCCGCATAGTATGCCGCCTTCATGGCTGCGTACGCGATTACGCCCAGGACGAACGCAAGCACTACGAAAAATATGTTTACCGGGATGGCTATTGAGTCCGGCACCGAAAGCCCGATTGTAAGCGCGAATACGGCAACCGCTATTGAAAACGGCGCGCCAAAAGCCATCATTGAGCCGATGACAAATATCAGGGCGAGCCTCAGGTGCTCCTGCCAGTGCCGCCTGTATATCACCGCCCCTTCTGAAATCGCGCCTTTCCAGTTCATAGCCTCACTAGCATTCAAGTGCCACGCCATTCGGAGCAGGCACGAGTTATAATTATTATATTGCGGCTGGCAGTTTAAATCCTTATTGCGGTACGGGACCTTAGTGATATGCCTGGATTACTCCTAAACAGTATGCCCCGACTGCTACTAAATAGTTAAAACTGCTCTCCCAAGCCAGGGTTTTTCTAAAAGACGCTAATAATTCACTTTCTTTATGACTATTCGGCCGTCGTCGTGGACTTCAACACCCACATAGTCGCCATTTTTCCAGTTCAAACGAGAAAACTCTTTTGTCAGGATGAGACCCATGCCCCCTCCGACACGTGCTATTTTCCTGATCTTCTTCTCCATGAGCACCATAACTGGGATTATTAGTTTTTATCATATAAACATCAACTAAAGCTTCTAAATAAACTATATATTTTATAAACTTTAAACAGACAATGCGAAGTAAGCAACAGTC
>JAKALW010000005.1 GCA_021823945.1 Microcaldota archaeon | reverse complement strand
GCTCGGCGTGCTCGCAATCATGGTTTCCATACTCATGGTGGCAATAGCGTACATGATTGGCATTGGCATGGAATCCCGGGAGCTGAAAGTCTGGGCTGGCGTGGAGCTGTCGCAGGTGGCAGTCTCTGCCCTGATATTGATTGGGGCAATTGGCCTCATAGGGTTTTTCGACCTTGTCGGGAACGAGGCGGCCTATTATTCCGGCATCCAGGTCAACGGGGTCAATCCCTGTCTGAACATTCAGATTCCGTGCGCCATGCGCATGTCGCAGATTTACATGGACGACATGGAAGGCGTTGCCAAGAGCCTGGCACTCCAGTATCTCAATGGCAATGTGGTGGCGGGCGAGAAAAGCTCATATACCCTTGGAATCTCGTGCGACTCTATGTGGTGCATCTGGGCGTCCGGGTTCTACCGGCCCGACGCCGGCATGTCCATGAAGATGGACAGGTACACCATGCTTTTTGACGACCTGACGAAAATCATAGCAAGCATCCGGGCGCAAAGGTATTTCCTGGACATGCTGGCATACGCCATAGGCCCGCTTTTCATGCTGGTCGGCATTGTGTTAAGGTCATTATGGTTCACGCGCAAGCTTGGCGGGCTCCTGATTGCCATTGCCATAGCCGTGATGGTCATATATCCGCTCACGTACGTCTTTTCCTGGTTCACGCTGAAAGTGGCAGTGTATGGTGACAGCGCCACGCCGCAAGGGCCGCCCGCCGGCTGCCCGACCGAATGCCAGACGTCCCCGCCCGCCAACGTGACTGTGGGTTCCACTGTGATTGACTGCAATGTCGCATGCGGCGGCTGCTCCACTGAGTGCAGGACAATCCCGCTTTCCTCCGCCCTTGTCGGCGTGTGCAATGAGACAGCCTGTTATTCCTGCCCGGCAGCATGCAAAATCACGAGGAGCATGCCCGAATGCACCACGCCCGGGAATGGCGTGGGTTCGCAATATCTCTGCCCTGAGAACATGTGCCCGAGCTTCTGCAAGACCAAGCTCTCGATGCAAAACGATTGTTCAGCGTGCATTGGGCTGCAGACATACTGCCGCATAAACAGGACGGACGCTGCGAGCATTGAAAAGCCTGAATGCACAGGCGCGGGCAATGAAAGCATCGGCCTGGCGCCAGATCCGGTGAAGGCTGCGCTTTACAACAGCTGCAAGGCGGCGGGGTGCCTCGACTCTCTCCCGAGCCTGAGCACTGCGAATTGCAATGACTATGCGGGCTGCAAGCCGGAGAACAACTGCCCGACAGAATGCAGGGTCAATCTGACTTCCACCGACCAGGACTTCAACAATTATTGCGCAGGGAAATGCACCACCTGCCCCGATTTCTGCAAGGCCACGCCGCCAAACCAGACAGTGAATCCAGCGTGCGCGCCTTTCCCGCTCACAAGCAATGACAATCTTCTGTACTGCCAGAACTGCCCGATTTATTGCAGGTACGGCTCTGCCGCGGGCGGCCTGAACACCACGTATGAGCATCCATATCCGTTGCAGCCAAGCCAGGGCGACCTCACTGTCAACCAGACTGACCCATTCGAGGAACTCTGCTTCCGGAATTATACCAACGCAATTGAATGCGACTCCACATACTGCACTGACCAGTGCAGGAATGAGTGGTGGCCTGCCACGTGCGAGGCATACAGCCCGGGCTCCGGCCTGCCATGCGCCAACTGCACTGCCAATTGCAGGGTAAACATATCATATGGCTATAATGGCAATGTGCTATTGCCAAACACCTTCCTTTGCCCCAATTATACTACGCAGTGCTATTCTCTCCCAGTCT
The DNA here is from genome assembly GCA_021823945.1 of Microcaldota archaeon. GTDB lineage: Archaea > Micrarchaeota > Micrarchaeia > Anstonellales > VGKX01 > JAKALW01. Next base: position 12,510 of record JAKALW010000005.1, on the reverse strand, counting down.
CGCCAAACAAGTGCAGGGGCGAATGCCTGAACCAGGTTGTCCTGCCAACCCAGGCGGAAAACCCGGTGTGCTATAATTTCAACAACCAGGTGCCTCCGGCAAGCCCGAACACCAACCTGTCAAGCCCGTACACGCCCCCGAGCATCGTATATCCGCTCTTGACAGCCAGCACTAACCCGCCAGTGGGCACAGAGGCGCTTGACTGCCAGTACTGCCCTGTGGACTGCAGGTATGGGAATCTCCTCACATCCGACCCTAGATGCCACGTGCCATTCGTCTACCAGTTCAAGTCGGATTACAGCGCGGTGCTTGGAGGGGCGTGCGACTCGTGCAATGCTCAGGGCCCGAACTCCTGCTATTGCGACATATCCCTCTCTGCGCTCAACAAGACAGGCCCATGGTATTACCCAAGCGGGACAGTTTATTTCAGGTGGCCTTCCATCCCGTCCATTTATAGGACGGATTACAGCTCCACATACAACGCAACGCCCGCAAAGCCCGCAAACGGGCTGGCATTGCTTGGGCAGTGCAAGATGGCTCCATTGAGCCCGTATCCTTCCGCGCAGGTATGCCAGTCATATGTCGGCTCGCCGCCGCCCCTGATATCCCTGCCAAGCCCGCCATCGGCTGGCGACGCGGCGGCTGCAAATTGCAAGTATTGCCCGACAAAGTGCCTGCATGGCGACCAGACAGACCCGGCAACCGACCCCGCGTGCAACACGCAGGTCACATACGAATTCGCCTCCCAGTTCACGTCTGTCAATGCGGCCGCGTGCAACACGTGCAATGCGCAGGGCACGGATGTTTGCTACTGCAGCCCGTCGTCACAATCGGCCGGCACTGAATACAATGGGAACTATACAAGGAACGCCACGTGCAGCGCGCCGGTGGTTCCCGGCAATGTCACCATCTGCTCATGCAGGCTGCAGACCGGCTCCTTATTGACAGGCCAGTCGCCTACGAGTTGCCAGTCCTGCATAGCCAACGGTGGCTCGAATCCATGCACGTGCAACCCGACAAGCGCGGTTGCGGGCGCCCGTGTTTCCGCCACGAAGGCTGCTGCGGACGCATGCGGATACACAATGCCCACGTCCTCGACCCCTCCTGTCGTATCTGATGTAAAGGACTGCATTGGGTACTACACAGCCCCAAACACGAACCAGACAGCCCAACTCACTTACACAATCCAGTATTACCAGTTCATGTGCAAGGATTACAGCTACACAAAGCAGCCCCGCGTCCAGACAGGCGTGTGCTCGAGCGCATACGGCACGTGCAGCGACGACTGCAAGGACAGGGTGTCATGCCAGGACTACTATTACACAAAACAACCCCGCGTCATGACGAACGTGTGCGACAGGAGCTATAATGTCTGCCCTGTCGCGTGCCAGAAGGACCCGGCGCCAATCCAGATATGCAAGGATTACGTTGGCCTGGGTTCCAATATAGACCTGGTCCATGACGCCAACGGCAATTCGAATCCGCTTGACACTTCCGCATGCCAACAATGCCCGAAAATCCTCAGGATAAAGGGCATGGACGGCTCGCCAATAGACGCGGACAGGTATGACTGCTCGCTTTCAGCCTGCCCGGACGCCTGCCGCGAGGCAAAGCCCGCCACTGTGGATGAGAACCCGTCCCTTACTCAGTGCAAGGCATACACCGGCGGCTTCTGCAACCAGTGCCCGGCAAGGTGCAGGATACTCCTGCCGGACGGCACCCAGCCGGCAGGCTGCGACCAGTATCCTGGCTGCACAGACTGCCCGGCCGAATGCAAGGCACTTGTCCCGACAGACCCGTGCGAGAGCTGCTTCTCGTGCCAGGAAGGGTGCAGGACAATACCGCCTGTCAATGTCAATTGCGCAGACATGTGCGGCACAGAGGCGGGCCCGACAAATTTCAGCCCCGCCGACTCCATTGCCCGGAGCAGTTCCGAATTCGAGAACGTGGGCGCGCTGGCATTCCCCGCATATGTCCTGCCGCTTTTCAATATAGTGATACTGATAGCCTTTGTCCGGGTCCTCTCGCCAATGCTTGGCGGGGACGTTGAAATCCCGGGCCTTTCCAAGATAATCTAGGCGCGTGAACACTGATGGAAAACAAAAAATCCGGATGGAACAGGATTGCGTTAATCCTGGCCCTGATGGCGCTTGCAGCGCTGCCGAATGCCGCATACTCGCAGGCGCCCGCCATATCCACTTCCTGGCAGGGCTATTCAGTGCTCGCATTCATGATTTCAGTGTTCGTGCTTGCCCTGACATACATGGCAGGCTACCTCCTCAATTCCAATGAACTCAAGATAATGGCGCATGACGAGCTTTACCAGGCAATCGCCACCGCGGTCATGATTGGGCTCTTCGTATCAGTCCTCGCCTGGGTCAACTCATCATTTTCCCCAGGCCTTGCCGTGGCCGGAGGTCAGAGCGGGACAGTGCTTGACGGCGCAACTGCATTCAATAACGGGCTCATTGACTCGACAGTCTCGAATTACCAGTCATACCTTGAGAAGCTTGTCAAGGACCTCGGCTCTGAATCGAGCAAATCCGCATATTGCAGCTTCCTTGGCGCTGGTATGAACGTGGTAATTTGCTCCAACATGAACTCAGTTCGCGGGACATTGTCGCTCGCATACAATGCCGTTTCCTTCGCGCTTGCAGACCTCTATGCCCAAAGCTGGATACTGCAGATTTCAAATACCATGCTTTTGTCCGTACTTTTGCCAATGGGCATTTTCTTCAGGTCATTCAAGTTCAGCAGGGCGGCAGGCGGCGCGCTCATAGCGGTAAGCATAGGGTTCTACCTCATATTCCCGGCATGCGTGCTTTTTGGCGACATGCTTGTTCGGACAATATCGTGCAGCACGTGCCAGTATGCCTACCTTGCCCAGCCGCCGGACGCCATTTCAGTCCCGCGCTGCAATCCCTTTGACCCAAGCGACAGCACCATGATGGGCTTTTTCAGCTCGGTGATGAAGGACAACCACTTTTACGAGCCAATACTTTTCCACGTAATCATACGTTGCGTCCTGATGACGATTTTCTCGATTCTTGTGACGCTTACCGCAATCAGGTCAATGGCGCAATACCTGGGCGCTGAAATTGAGGTTTCCGGATTGGTGAGGCTGGCATGATAGGGCGAAGGCAAATTCTCTATTTCATGGTCATGGCGCTCATGCCTCTGGGCTTCACGTTTGCCCAGAGCAGCAGCTACTGCCAGGTCCAGGACCTCACGAGCCTGACAATGCTTTCCGGGCTTGCTGTAGTGGCGTCAGCGTTTTTCATCGCCCTGGGCTACATGCTTGGCGAAATATTGCAGAACCCCAAGCTTTTGGTATGGGCCAAAATCGAAATGGGCCAGCTTGCGGTGTCGGCGCTCATAGTGATATTGATAGTCGCGGGGCTTGACGTGTTCGCGTGCAACATGCACTTTTCCGACGTAGAGCAATTCACCGGGGTGACAAGCGCCCAAATCGACTCCCTCAACATACCCGGAAGCGCCAACCTGGTCGACGCGTCCAGGGCTTACGCCACCTGGCTTGTGGGCTTCAATCACGACGTGCTTGTAAAAATAAGGTACAACATAGGAAGGATTGAGCTTCGGGCAGGCACGTCCATGTGGAACTGCGGCAGCGACACGGGGGGCTTCATATCCTGCCTTGTCGGGGGCCCGGGCTACAGCCAGTCCAAATATTCCGGGGAATATTCTATCGAAGGCATGCTCTCAAGCCTCCTGAACACCACAACTGCGAGCTATCTTTCCGCCATATTCATACTTTTCACCCTGAATTTCCTGACAAACGGGCTTTTCCTTTACTTCCTGCCGCTTGGGATAATGCTAAGGAGCCTGCCTTTCATGCGCGGGTTCGGGGGCGCGCTCATTGCCCTGGTGCTCGTGATGTACATCGGCTATCCTGTCATGCTAATGGCCGACATGTTCCTGTGGTATCCGTCATACACTGTAATGCACGTGGACACCAAGCTTGGCGGCGCATTGGACGAGACTGCCCCTCTTGGGGGCGGCTTGGGCGTTGTCGGGGCAATAATGGCGGGCCCGCCCTCTTACGACTCGACGCCGGACATGATTTTCCTCTCCGCCACGGCATTTTTCGTCACAGATTTCCTGCTCGCCATCAACTTCATAGTGCTTGCCGCGGCTGCCAAGTCTCTCTCGCACATGATAGGGGATGAAATCGATATAAGCAGGCTCGCGCAAATGGTATGATTGCGGGCAATCCCGCTGAAAACGGGAAAACCGATTGAAAAAAAGAACAATGTGATAATGGCATGAAAAAGCAGTTCATTTTCATCCTCGCCATGCTGGCGCTTTTCGGCAGCCTGTCGGCTTTGGACTCGTATAACAGCACGACCTCTTTCAACAAGGCATGGCTTAGCGACTCTGCGCAGAACCCTGGCGGCTGGGGATGGCAGGGCATAGCAATGGCCGCCGTGGGCGCGTGCCTGTTTGCCAATGTCCTCATATACATGCTTGGCTATGGCCTCCAGCTTGACAATGTCAAGCGCTTTGCCAAGTCAGAGTTCTACCACGTCACCGCGTCCGCAATCATGATAGTCTCGGCGACAGTGGTGCTTGACGGGGTGCTGCAATACACAGTACAGAGCGTCATAGGCGCCGACAGCGTGGCAATATGCAATGGCCAGCAGTACAAGATTTTCGACTATACCGGCGGGCCCCTGTCATACATATACTGCAAAGTTGACGAGAACGCCGCAGCGCTTGAGGACTGCTACACGAAGACCTATGCATCCAATTATGGCACTGAAAGAACTGCATCCACATGCGCAAACATCAAGGGCATTCCTGTCTATTGCGGCGACTGGTACCTGCACAGCCAGGTAGAAAGCAATCACCTGACCGGGTACAAGATAACCCCGCTTCTGGTGAACCTTTACGGGCAGAAATCAGTGCTCAATTACCTTGCGGAAAACATGCTTGCCGTATTCCTGCCCCTGGGCCTGCTTCTGCGGGTGTTCCCCGTGCTTAGGGGGATTGGAGGGCTTTTGATTGCCATAGCGCTGGGGTTCTATTTCGTATTCCCAGTTGTGTACCTAGTCAATGACCCGACATTTGTCAAGCGCGCCGCCGCCCCCAACGCCGATGTGACGCAGGACGCCTCATTCGCGTGCTATCCTGGGTTCAAGGGTTCGGTGGCAATCCTCACAATTCCCCCGCTTGCGTCAGGTTCGGGGTCGTCCGCAGTGGAAACGTGCACTGACGCGCCCGACCTGATAGCCAAGATAACGGTTAATATGATGTTCTATCCATTTGTGGCCCTTGCCGCCACGCTGATTTTCATCCGCACTGCGGCGTCGCTTTTGGGCGGGGATTCAGGCGACATAATGCGCATGGTATCCAAGGTGATATGAAATGGCAAAAGGCAGCAAGTTTGCATTTTTGGCCATTGCGGCATTAGCGCTGTTCGCGTCCCTCTACCTTGCAGGCTGCAACACGAGCTACAGCCAGTGCTGCCCGGCAGGCGGCGGCTCGTGCACTGTCACGCTTGACAATATCCAGCACAACCTGACCTGCGACACGTCAGGCGCATGCAGGGACGTAGCCAGTTCGGCCGTCCTGCTCACGTGCACTAACCAGAGCACTTATTGCAAGAACGGCACCACGAGCAATGACACGCCCGTTCTCGTGTGCGACAACCCGACAAGCCTGCAGTGCGTCAAGAACATGTGCAATGCCATGGTATGCGGCTATGCCAAGTTCGACCCATCGCCTGCCATGTCCGCAAACGACCAGGTCACGGCGAGCACAAAAGACAGCAATTCCAAGGCCGGTTCTGTGGACTCGGGTCTTTCGAACAAGGTGGCAGTCAACCTGCTTGGCACCACGTGCCAGTTCCTGCCCCTCAACCAGAAAACCGCCAATGAGATAACATCTTCAAAAGGCTCGCTGTGGCTCAATTCCTTCAGGTTCGGCATCGGGGAGAGCTTCTCGGATTTCGAGGAGGCGAGGAACTATTTCCCCATAACTGACAGGCAATGCGGCTCGCCAACGGGCGTGAAGGACAGGTTCACAAATTACGTTGGAATGAGAAACTCGCAAGGCGCTTGCGATTACTATAATCTGGGCGCGTATTCCATGCGCACCTGCCCCACCAACGGGCTTTCTTTCTACAGCTATAATACATATGACAACAATATGGATTATGCCACCGCGTGCATGTTCTATTGCGCGCCATTCGACGCGGAAAACTGCTCGTCCACGGCCAGGCAGTCCACGTCCCAGAAACTGCCTTTCCTCTCAAGCTCCGCAAGCTACAATTTCACCCAGACCAGGTATTGGGGGCAGTTCATTTGCGGCGAAGACGGGAATAGCGACTGCTCGAACAAGTACGGGCAGTGCAAGAATCCGTGGGAGGGCAGCTGCCACGAGGGCCAGACAGGCACCAAGCTTTCCGACAGCGGCGTCATAATGTCCTCGACCGAGATTGCCTACCGCCAAATCCTCGACTCTCTCAAGGCGGAATATGCAGACGAATATTATACCGGCTATACCGACACTATGGGGAATTACAGGCTAGGGCCGGAAGATGCGTGCGAATTCGACTCGGAATGCTTTTCGGGCGTGTGCAACAAGAACGGCTACGCTGCCCAGTCAGTATGCAGCAAGAACAACAACAATGCACAGTCGAACTGCAACTGCTACCTTGACAGCCAGTTCAGGGCCACCTGCAGCGGGCAGTCGGACACGTCGAACAACATTCTTATCCTTCCTTTCCTGGCAAACACGGCAGTTGGCCCAGACCCGCTCACATTCGAGGTGTACAAAGTCAGGGGCAAAGTCGGCGGGAACACTGCTTTCCCATTGACTACTCCCTCCGCAAGCCTCCAGACCGCCCCGACAGTTTCCCAGCTTACCCCGTTAATCGGGCTTTTGTCAAACTGCAGCATTACCGCCACTGTCGCGTTTGACAGGAAACAGTGCGACGACACAACAAGCGTGCGCTGTTACGACGGCGACAGCGCATGGCGCGATTATAGCGCGGTTTACGTTTACAAAGTTACCATCAACAATTTTGGCACGTGCGACAATGACAATGGCAAGCTGCGCGTGCACACGCTTGGCGTATGCGAGGCGTGCACAACTGCGACAATCACACAGCAGACGCTTACGGCCAATGGCATAAAGCCATCCGCGCCCGGGGGCAATGTCAATAGCATGTATTGCCCAATAGCAGTGTCATCGGACAATTATCCTGTAGATTCCGCGCTGTGGCGGTTCAGCTCATCAAGCCCCAATGGCGACCTCCAGCGCGCCCAGGCCTTGTGCAAGGAGAACGAGTGGGACGCGTGCGGCGGGCACAACGAGAACGGCAGGTCCTGCGACTGCGGCAATGGCAATTATGGCTGTTATGTCGACAAGGGCTGGCCATATTACACGCCCGTGCCCCAATACCTGAACAGCAAGCTTGACATTTACCTGCGCTCTAACGTGCTGCCAATCCTGAACATGCAGGACAAAAACCTGTGGTACGCCCCCTCCAATTTCTCGCTATCATCAAACGGCTTTTTCACGACTTTCACGCGCAATTACGACTATTCCCTGCTGACAGCCGACCTGTTCGCCAAAAAGGACATTCCTGAAAACATGGGCGCTGTCATTGTCAATGTCGGCATACCTAACGGGAATTCGGCCTCTTCTGGCAATTACGCTTCAAACGGCGACATCATACTGCGCGCAAAGGGCGTCAAGACCTACTGCCCCAAATGCCTTGTGGCAGTGGAGAACCCGGACAGGAGCATTGCAAGGCTTGACAGCCTGTTCGGCTATGACACTGTGACCAAAAAGACATACAATGAGTCCGCGGCGCTTGTCGACATGGTGCTCAACACGTTCAATCCGACCGACGCCACAAACGCCAACCCTGCGCTTTGCGGCGATTACGCGTCAATCCTGAACATACAGGAGAACTACTCGCGCACGCTCCTCAACAGGTACCAGAAGCCCTCCATAGTCAACAGGTTCGACATAAACGAGAGCGCAATACCCGACAATGTAGCAGGCGCCACCAATGCCATTACCGTGACTTCAGGTTCGGGCTGGAATTACCCGCCGCAATCGGGCGATGTCAGCATAGGCACGGTCAAGATAGGGACGTATTCCTCGTCCCAGGACCCTTTCAACCCGCAAAGCTGCACCTATGACTACAAGGGCAAGGGCTTTTTCAATTTCTATTTCAATTCGTCGCTTGGCGCGCTTAATTCGGTCAGCCTGGCAAACCAGGACTCCAATGACGGCTCCGCAATCCAGCTCCCGGGCAGCCCATCGAGCATCAACTGGTATTACTGCCACTGGGGTTCCTGCGGGGACGGCACCCCCAACCCGAGCAATTGCTGGTATGGCTCCACCGGCCCAGCGCTTGACGGCTCAGGAAGCTATCGTTACCTGTGGTTCAATTTCCGCGACCAGGGGTATAGCGGCTCTGGCGGCGGCAACGGAGGCTGGCTTTCAGTTCAACTCTATGTGAATTACACGCCTTCAGTATCTGACCAGTGCTGGTCCCAGGCAAACATGGAGGGCATGTTGTCCTACATGTTCAACCAGACAAGCGGCCTTGTGAACTCTGGCACCCTTGCCGTCATCTACGACAAATGGAGGACAAACTGGACAACTCAGGCAGATGGCAGGGGGCTGGTGCTCAACACCGCAAGCCAGCAGGATTTCAAAGGCGCAAAGTTCTGCTCTTTCCAGAAGAACTCGATAAAAGCGCTCGGCATGTCGACATACACCTATTTCCAGAAAACATATCCAAAAGACACGTGCTCATGCCAGCCATGCACTGATTACGACATAGCCCAGGGCCTGTGCAATCCAAAATGCGCCACTGGCCAGTATTGCACTGGCTATGGCAGCGCGGGCGTCGGGACCACGGGCATAATGTGCCCGAACAGCTGTTATGTCGCCACTGACTGCAAGCTTTGCAATGCAACGGCCGGCACAATATCATGCACTTACAAGTATAATGACGGCACAACATATTCCAAGACCATCAACAGGGCTGCCCTGACGTCCCAGATATACGGCGCGGAGATATCCTCGCTTCCCGACTCGTCGCGCTGCTGCATTCAGGAGGAGCAGCAGGACGGCTCGCTTTTGAATTACACCTATATCAAGACGGAGGCGCAAAAGCAGAAAATCACGCTCGATGTATATCCGCGCGACGGGAGCACGCTCATAGACTGCGGCACTGACCCGACAAGCCTTAACACGAGCGGGTGCGGATTCTCGTTGCCGCTCTCAAACGCCAAGATAAGCTGCGTGGCAAATTAGAATGGCTCATATGGCAACAAAACTGGCATTTGCGGCAATATCGCCGCGCAATTAAGTGTGGCTAACATGGCAAAATTATCGGCATTCATGGCTTTTTTACTTGTGGCAACCAGCATTGCAATTGCCCAGTCGCCGCCAGCAAACCCTATAAATCCCGGCATGTGCCCGGTCGGTCTCATACCTTCCTACCTGCTTGTAACATCCAATGTTTCAGGGGACACGGGAACTTTTGACCTGGTCCTGTTTTCTGACAACGGCACAACGCGCGCCGCACTTCCAAACGAGCCAGTGTATGTTGTCTGGCGCACGAAAAACGACCCGTCAATTACTGGCGTGTGCAAGGTGTTCACGCGCGAATACCCCCGCGACTCAACATTCGCATCAGACAATGGCACGGCCGTGGTCTCAATAACCTCGCCAAACAACTGCTCCCAGGTCGCGTTTTTCCACTGCTTTGACTCGGCTAGCGATTTCAGGCTACGCGACTGCATTGGAAACGAGAGCGCGGTCAAGGCGCTCAACGGGGCGCAAATTACATCATACTCTTCCTATGTCCTGTACAACAAAATACCCTTGTGCGCCAATGCCCTGTCCGGCCCTGCGCCCGCATCCTTGACCAAGAACTACTCGTCCGCATATGCGGAGGCGAGCTTCTGCCCGCTTTCAACTGGCAATGCCCAGGAGGCCCTGTGCTGGCCGATAATCCTCGTGTTCGGGATGCTTTTGGGCGCCATGTTCATTGTAGGCAGGAACCCGCTCCAGTCATTTGACCTCACGTCCCCGCGCTTTGACCGTGGCAGGCAGTACCAGATGCGCAACATCAATGTCTCGGTCCAGGTATCGCCGATTTTGGACTTTATAACCAGCGGCGTATCTGATGACAACGGCAAGAAAGTCATTCCGGGCATCGGGGACATAAAACCGATTAAGAAAATCACAACATCGATTTCCAAGTTTTTTGAGCAGGGCGGGCAGGGCATTGGGCAGATTCTAAGCGGCTTGTCCCCTGTCAGGCTGACCAAGATCGGGGATTCGCCCACGAGTGGCAAGGATACAGAAAAGACTCCGGGACTTGTGCCCACTGTCAACATGGTTGGTGGCTTGGCTGGCCTTTCCGGGCAGCGCAAGGGTTTGTCAGGCATTTCCCAGGCGCCAAAGGGCCTGGGTAGCATTTCACCTCAATCAAAGGTGCCGGCAGGCACTTTCCAGCCGCGCACTGGCGGCAAGCCGGGCGCCCCGCAGGCGCTTGCCGGCGCGTTCAGCCAGCTTAGCACGACTAGCCTATCGGCGAACATGACGAATTTGGGCGCAACGGGCATACGGAGCACCACGGGTGTTGGCGCATTTTCGCTTGTGAATCCAATCTTCAGCTCGTTTCTTGACTATCTGACGTCATCCGGGCCAGCAAAGGTTGACGCATGGAACAAGTTCAAATCGTTCTTCTCAATTGATTCTTCCCAGAGGGTGACAAGCCTGGGCAACCTTCTCTCCCGCGTAGCCACGCAGTTCATTGCCATGTCCGATGTCGGGCCTTTCGGCTTTATCGTGAAAAGCTTCGCTTCCGGCGCAGTGGCGGGCTTGAACCTCGCAAGCCAGCAGCTAATGGCTAAATTCAGCTATTCGCAGGTAGTGTCAGGAGACGGGACCAAGGACGATGAAAAGCAAAAGCTCCTTGCCGCCATAGGCAAAAAACGCGATGAGCTGGTCAAGGCCGGGACAAGCGGGGAGATTGCCGATTTCGATGCCGCGCTCAAGCTCGGGGATTATTCCCGCTCGCTAGGCATTCTCATGTCTAAGGGCATTGATGTCACGGGTGTCCTAAAAACCAACGTCTTGACAGGCAACATATCGTTCCTTCTCCTTGACAAGGGGGCTTTTGACAAGGCAATCTCGGGCATGGGCGCAAACGACCAGAAGCACGCACAGGACCTAGTGGAATCCCGCGACCTGAAAGGCGCCATGGGATTTTTGGACAGCAAGAAGATTGACACATCAAAGATGTTCTCTTCCGAAAAGGTCACTGCGGCAAATATCTATGATTACGGCGCAGTTGTCCAGACACTCGGATATAACCTTGCCAAGTGGGGCATTCCGGCAAGCATTGAAGAAGCCCAAACCAGGCTTGGCCGCATCGCGCAGGAGCTTGAAAACACGAAGCTGACAGCGGAGCAGAAAAAGGACCTTCAGGAACAGGCAACCAGGCTGAAAGGGGAGCTGTCAAAGCAACTTTCTGATTCGATGTACCTTGTTTTCGGCGATGCAGGCTCATCGCCCCTGATTGCCGCATTTGCGGGCAGGCTCAAGGACCAGAACTCGGACATTGATTCGGTTGCCAATAAATACGGCCTCTCAGAATCGCAGAAAAAAGAATTCAGCGAGCTTTTGTCCAAATTCGCCGGGGTATCGTCCGGAATAATGAAATTCGACGATTTTGCAAAGGAGGTTGGCAAGTTTGCCAATCAGCTGGGAAGCAGCGGCCCGCAGTCGGAACTTAAGGGCGCATTGTCCGAAAACCAGGCCAAACTGCTCGCAATGTCGGATGTCGGATTATTCATGGGAGGCAAGATGGACGCATCAGCCTTCACGTCCGCGATTGCCAAATCCGGCGTTGATTCAAGCACAACCGAGGCATTGACAAAACTATCCGGTGAGCAGGTCAAATACTCCAAATTAGAGGGCGCCCAGCTCATCTCAACAGCCCTGAAGGACATATCTGAATCAGGGAACATGTCTCTTGCTGTGACAATTGTGGGCTCGCTCCACGACTTCTGCGGAAAGTCCGCAAACCTCCAGGATTCCAGGCTTTCAGACTCCATCATGTCGGCCACTGCTTCGTTGGGCAACTATTCCTCACTCAATTCCCAGCTTACCAACTTCATGACCAAACTTGGTTCAGACCCATCTGCCCTGATTGACCTGAAGGAAACCAATTTCGGGCGGCTCATTGCCTCATATTCCAATGCCTTGGACGCCAAAGACAAGCCCCTGTCCGAATCCGGCAAAAAATCCCTCATTGAGAATATCAGTTCATATGGAAAACAGCTTACTGGCATCAACGGCCAGATTGAGGAAAAATCCAGCCAGATTGACAGGCAATACATTATCAAAGACAGTTCGGGCCAAGAAGTGGACCTCCGGAAAGAGAGGGATGAGTTTTCCACGAAAATCGCAAAACTTTCGGCTGAAATCAGCCAGCTGCCTGACATTCCA
>JAKALW010000159.1 GCA_021823945.1 Microcaldota archaeon | reverse complement strand
CTGCCGACCGAGAAAAGTGACATGATAAAAGGCTCGCTCAACATGGCAGTCGATGGCGGAAAGGACGGCCGGAAGGTAATCGAGAGGTTCCTGAGCCTTGTGAGGCCTCACGTGGCGCCCAAAGGCAGGATAATCATGCTCGATTCCAGCCTCGACAACACTGACAAGACAATCGAGTCGCTTGTGAAGCTCGGGTTTGAGGTCAGGGTATTGCAAAAACTATCGGTTTTCTTCGAGTCGCTTTCCGTGCTTGAGGCAGTGTCAAAGGAATGACAATCTATGCAATCTAGCCTACGCTGAACATTGCCTTTACCGCAAATCCAGGCGCGCGTGCGCCCAAACGCCGGTTTTCCAATGAAAAACAAAACGCCATCCAAATCCAAGCCAGAACCAAAAAAAGCGCCAATAAGCGTCAATTCCTCCGCTGGCAAAACAGCCACAGGCCAGGCATCCGCCGGCAAGACAGCCGCAGGCAAGCAATCCATTGCCAGGGCCTCCACAGGCAAAATATCCGCAGGGCAGAAATTCAAGATTGTCCTTGTGGAGCCTGAATACTCTATCAATCTTGGCGCAGTATGCAGGGCAATGTCCAATTTCGGCTTCAGTGACCTGGCAATTGTCAATCCAAAGTGCCCAATTGGCTTTACGGCAAAGAAATACGCCAAGCATGCAAAGTACCTGCTCACATCGGCAAAGATCGCCAAAAGCGTAAAGGATGCAGTTTCAGGCTGTGATTTCATAGTTGGCACCACGGGCGTCCTGAGACGGCACAAGGCAACGCTTCGCGACCCTGCCACGCTAAGCGAGTTTGCAAAGTCAGTCCCGAATGGCAGGATAGCCGTGCTTTTCGGCAGGGAAGGCATTGGGCTCATGCGCAATGAAATAGACATGTGCGACATGCTTGTGCGCATCGAAACATCGGATGATTATCCCATCATGAACCTGTCCCATGCAGTGGCTGTTTTCCTCTATTCTGTCTCAAAACACGAAATTCCCGAGTTCGAGATGGCGTCAAGCGGCGAGCGCAGGCAGCTGGGGCTGTTCTTTGACGCGCTTGCCATTTCCTGCGGCAAGGAACTGAGAAACCCGGCACGCGTGTCAGTGGCTTTCAAGCGGGTCGTGGCGCGCTCAAAGGTGACGAAAATCGAGGCAGCGTCCATGCTTGCAGTGTTGCGGCTGGCGTCGCAGAAGCTCAGGGCAATGGAATGAAATGGCAAACCCAGCATTGCTCTGGCATCTTTGCAAGCAATGACATGCCAAAAAGCAGGCACGCGAGGCTTGATTGCGCCATATTCCTGGTTTTTTGGCAAGATTAATAAGCGGCAAGAGGCACAATCCTCACATCTGATTGTCTGGATGGTCTTATGGATTGTTTTGGCGGCAACGGGGACTTGAACTCCCACGGCTTTTATCTAGGGAATGATGACCTGAACCCCTCCGGCCACTTGCTCGGCGCGCAAATGGCAACGCATGTGACCAAGGAGACAGTGGCAGAATTCCTGAAAATCGCGCCCATAATCAGCGCAAAGGATGACTACCAGAAACAGGCTAATTATATTTCAAGCGCCTTCACGAAGGCAAATGCAATCTCAGAGCAGTTTTTCAACACCAAAATCGGCGATTCCAGTTCAAAGACTGTCGCGGAATTCCTGAAAGAGAAGCTCAACATTGGCGACGACCAGCTAAAACAGCTCAAGAACGCCTACGCGGGCGCGATTGCCACCACGCTTTTCATCCAGGGGGAGGGCATAGGCGCAGTGACCATAGCGCACGCCAATGACAAGCTTATCGGCATGCTTGACAAGGGCGACATGGGTGGATTCAAGAAAGCCCTAACAAGCGGCTCTGAATTCTCCAATCTTTTCGACGCCGCCACGCAGTATGGCACGCACACCTACCGCAACAGCTATGTCAAGTCTGTGACAGCATACCAGAACCAGGTAATATTCGACTTCAGCCTGGCGCAGAAAAACAAGAACGAAAGCGAGGCAAAGGCAAAGTCCCAGGAGCTTGTCTCGCAGTGGCAAAAAGTCATAACCGCCGGCGGGCAGTATGAGGTAGTCACGCAGAAAATCGATGGCAAGGACGCGCAGTTTTCCGGGGACGAAAAAACAGGGAATTTCAACCTTATCTTCAAGGACAAGAGCTCAGGGCAGCAGTATTCATTTGACATAACCGGCTCGGGCGACGGCGGGGCTTCCGCAATAGCCATATCCCGACTCAGGGATGATGGCAAGGGGGGCATAATTTTGTATGGGGCTCCCCTGCTTTCACGGGACATATCTGGTTACGCGCTTGATTCAAATGCCAAGGAAAAATTAGTGCTGACTGCCACTGGCAAGCCCAACATTGAAATTTCAATGGACGCTGTCATCAGTGCGGGCGAGCATGCGCCTAGCATCGGAGGAAATTTTGTGGGCGTGCCAGTTCCGAACGAGCTTGTCGGACGCGACTCCTTTGGCGTCCCGAGGGAGCTTGTCGCCTCTTTTGGCACGCTGGCTCCAATTGGCAGGGCGCTTGAAAGAAGGGAAGACGGCAGATATTATTACAAATCGGCACAGCCTGATGAAATCAAAACCCCTGAAATCAAGAGTCCGGAAGCCGCGGTAGTATTTGAGGGCGAAAATAAAAACGTGTCAGTCATCAATAACCGGCTTGCGTTGGTGACTGAACGCAATGCAGATGGCAGCGTCAAAAATGCGGCGCCTGTGGCACCAGGCATGTTGACAAAATCCCAGTTTGACGAAATCAGCAAGCAGTATGTGCTCGTTCAGGATTCATCCAATATCTATCACTTCCTTATGAGGGGCAGGGCGCCTGGCGCCAATGAAACTGTGGTCGCACCTGAACAGGTCGCAACTATTGCCTTCAAGCCAGAGACCGCGCCGCCCGCATGAGCCCTTGGGCGGCGCTGCTTTTTTGGAAAATCAGTGCGTTAGGGCAACCGCTGGAAAAACCCGGGCGTGAAACTTGGGCAGGAAAGAGAAAAGTGGCAGAAAAGAGAAAGATGAATCCGGGGTTCGTGCTAAAGCAGAAGGGAAAGGAAAAACCGGAAAAGAAGAAAACAGGGAAAAAGAAGAAATGCAGGGCATTTGGCCCGCTCGCCTATCGCAAAAAGCCAGGATTTACCTTTTCCTGCTCTTGACAATCTTCACTTTTGAGGGCGTGAGGAGGATCTTGTCATTGTCTATCCTTGCAATGTCACCGTTGATT
>JAKALW010000158.1:1145-3237 GCA_021823945.1 Microcaldota archaeon | reverse complement strand
ACATGCCACACCCTTTTTATATTTATTCATAACAATCTAGTTACACTCTTTATGCAGGGGTGGCGGTCCTCTTGTCCTAATGGACAAGGTCCCGCCAAGTCTCCTTCGGAGACTTAAACCCGCAGCATATTCATGCAGGGGTGGCGGAGCTTGGTCAATCGCGCCAGACTCAAGATCCCGCCTGAAACACGGCGGAAAAGAAATCTGGTCGCCTAGCGCGTACGCAGGTTCAAATCCTGCCCCCTGCAATTTCAAACCACAGTGAGAAATTGCTGGTTCTTGCCCGAAAGGGCAAGTAAACCTGCAAATTTTTCCGCAGAAAAATGCGTGCACCAGAGGCCCCGATAAAAACATCCGCATAGAACTGAGCTTTCGCCCGGAAAGACTAAACCCCCGTTTTAAATACCTTATAACCCACAAAATATCATACTTAAAAGGTAATTTATATGCCAAACCAAGCTATAGAATGGGCAAAAAGGGCTATTGACAGCGCAGTGAAAGCCATGACCTGGCAGCACGCCATAAGGGTTTTCCTGCTGGTGCTCCTGCCTTTCCTGATTGGCGCTGTCTTCCTCCAGCACCAGGAAAACGCCGCAGGGAACCAGCTTCAGATAACCTCCGAAAACCGGACCCAGCTTACTGACTCGATGGTCTACACCTCAATCCACAACGGGACAGGGCTTGACCAGGTGAGGACAGTGTCGACTTTGTTCCCGCTCGCGTCGTACATGGACTTCCCCCCCTTTGTCAGGCACATGAATACGCAGATTTGCTTTGACGACAAGGGCAGCCAGCTCTTGACAGCGAACAACACGACAATCAACCCGTTGATTGAGTGGACTGTCGAGATTGACGGCGCAAAGAACATCACGTTCAATTCCAGCACGGTCTCGTGCGAGGCATTTGAGAAGGCGGAAGGCATGAACTATGTCTGGCACGCCAAAATAGACACGAACGTGACTTTCGGCGAGATAGGCGGGCAGGTCATATTCGTGCCAGACGTGGTGGCGTATCCCAAATCCACAATCGATTACGGCGTGCTGCAGGGTATCGCGCTGATTCCCGTGTTCTACCTCCTGATATGGTATCCGCTCTTTGGGATAATCAAGAAAGTGAAGGAAGGCATGAATGCCCAGTGAAAAACGCGGCGGCGCGAGTGCAATTGATTATTCAAAAATTGCCCATGCCAAAAAAATGCAGGGCAGGCAAATCCAGGTGATTATGATGAAGTTTCCGGCGCTCACAAATGAAATCAAGATAGCGATAATCTGCGCAGCCATTGCAGGCGCGGTTTTCGGCGCCCTTGCCGGAGTAGCCGCCGCAAACTACCTGCCGAAAAGCCAAAACCAGATAATCTCGGATTTCTACACCGCGGAAACAACAACAAGCTTCAGCCCCGCCGATTACATTGGCGACATGAAAATGGGAAAGGTTGACGGGTTGGTTGTCGACCTGAGGAGCAAAAGCGAATATGCCCAGGGTCATTTAGTGACAGCGGTTAACATCCCCGCGGGCGAGCTTACGCCCGCGCAGGTGCTAGCCGCGTTCAAGGGCCTGCCACAAGGCAAGCCCATCATGACATACTGCTATTCCGAATACTGCATGCTTTCAAGGCACGTGGGCAAATATCTCGCCGACAATGGGCTGTACGTGATGCACTTCACTGCCGGCTCATATGAGATAGCTAGGGATTACCCGGACATGGTAGTCAACGGCACAAGCCCCGGGACTTTCAAGTCGAACGTGACATACAACCCCAACGCGTGCTCGCCTACCGTGTCAAACGGCTTTAGCTGCTAGGCTGCGAGGGAAAAAAGCTAAAGATGCCGGGCTGCCCCTGGCGCCATGAAGGGATTATAAATTGGTTAATAACAAACAGCCAAATGTATATTAACAACAATTCTGGATGTGAAAAACATGCCAATAATCAGCATATCCCTTGACGAGGAAACCCTGCGGGAAATCGAGGCTTTGGAAAAGGAGCTGGACTATTCCGGGCGCTCGGAAGTTGTCAGGAGCGCCATTCGCGCACGCGCTTTGGAGAACAGGAAGCTTGATGACCTGTCAGGCAATGTCAAGGGCGTGCTCCTGA
>JAKALW010000158.1:0-1135 GCA_021823945.1 Microcaldota archaeon | reverse complement strand
GCGGAAAACGCGGACAGCAGCGCGAACGGCTTCAAGCACGCCTTCGAGGACATCATATCCACGCAGATACACACGCGCCACAGTGAGGGCAAGTGCCTAGAGATATTCATATTCAACGGGGACGCCAAGCGCGTTGCGCAGATGGTCAGGGCTGCGCAGGCAAATAAGAGGATAGGGAACGTGAAATTCGTCGTGCCCTGACAAACAGGATGGGAATTATTGGAAGTCGTTTTTGCCTATCTCACTTGGTCTGTGGGCCAAGTTTGAAAAAGGATATCAACTTTTTCAAGCTCAGCGGGGGTTTGGGCGGTGTCGGACTAAGGGGGGTTAAACCCCCCTCGGGCTGACATCAGGAAATTCTCAAGTATCTTCTCGCCATGTTCTGTGTGCCAGACCTCAGGGTGGAACTGGACAGAATGTATTGGCAGGCTCTCGTGGCGCATTGCCTCGAACTTGCACACGTCCGAGTGCGCAAGCGGAATGAAACCCTTGGGAAGGGCCTTGACCTCGTCGTAATGCGAAACCCACGCCTTGATTTTTGGCGGAAGGCCTGAAAGCACGCCATCGGGCTTGTCAATCTCAATGTCCATTGTGCCGTATTCCGCGCTTGCGCCCTTCTCGACTTTTCCGCCAAGCACGTGCGCTATAGCCTGCTGGCCAAAGCAAATTCCAAGAATCGGGATTTTAGCCTTGCCGGACGCGACCTGCTCTATTATGAAGCGGTTTCCCTTGATGTCAGTGTTGTAAACCGAGTTTGGCCCGCCCGAAAGTATGACTTTTTCTGCAGAAAGAAGCTCCTCATGCGGCACGTCTGGCTGGACTATTTTGCCCTCAAAGCCCAAGTCGCGCACAGCACGCCATATCACGTGAGTGTATTGCGAGCCGTTGTTGATTATTAGAATCATGGGAAAAACATCCAATACCTGCAGGTTGGCATTGTGGGATAGACATTATGCAGTTATTCTAATTAATGGTTGCCTGCCAATGCTTAACATGCGCCTTTCCCTGCAGCTTTACACCTGCGTGCTTGTGAATGTCAATGTCGCCGTATTTGTCTGGGGCGGGCTGTCGGAATTGATTTTTACCAAGACATAAGCCCAAATCGTGTCCTGCGTGTCCGCATAGGCAAGGGACG
>JAKALW010000157.1 GCA_021823945.1 Microcaldota archaeon | reverse complement strand
CAAACAGGCAAAGCTTGGAAAGGACGCTCAAGACGGGTTATTTGTGGAGATATTCAAGGCAGGCTGGCAAAGTGGTCAAAAAGGGCGCCACTTCGGGTAACACGCAAAAATTGGTGTCAGTTCAGCCAGACTGCGACAATGACGCAATACTTGCAATAGTTGAGCAGAAAGGGAATGCGGCATGCCACACTGGAGCGTGGAGCTGTTTTGGCACAAAGAGGGGGCGAAACTGGGGATTCCTTGACACTCTCCTGGGCACTATCAAGGGCAGGATTGCAAAGCCGTCCAAGAAATCCTATGTCTGGGCAATTGCCAAAAAGCCTTCAAGGATATGCGCAAAGCTCCAGGAGGAGGCCGCTGAGCTTTCAGAGGCGCTTGTGGAAAAGGACGACAAGGAAGTCGTCTGGGAAGCCGCCGACGTCCTGTTTTTCACGCTTGTGGCGCTTGAGAGCAGGAAAATCGACGCGGGCAGGGTATTGGCGGAGCTTGAAAAAAGGCATGTAAGAAAAAAAGCATGTAAGAAAAAATAGGCCGGAATTCAATCCAGAACAGCATGTTAATTGCTATTTGGCATGATTGCGCTTGCTTGCCAATCAAATTTCTTTGGGCGGAGACTGGTAACAGCACCTGTCGCATGCCTTGTTTGAAAGCCCGCCAGCGGACTCAAGCTGCGACTTTATCGAATGCATGAAAGCAGTGCGCTCCATGCCCGCAACAATACCGCCAAGGCTTGACGTGTAAATCGAGCCGAATTCAATGCCTGAGCATGAATGCGCCATTCCGTCAAAGCGGATTTCAACTACCTGCCCGTAATGGCGGCACTCGTATTTGTTCACAATGTACGCGCCTTTGGAGAAAAACGCCCTGGCTTGGCTTTCGCCCAACTCAGGCACGAAAGGAATCCATGGGTAATCTGACCTGATTTTCGCCACTGCATCGAGCAGCCCTGGCAGATCAAGCAACTTTCCCGAGGCATGGGCAAGGAAATCAAACTGGAAGCGCGCCTGGACCTTTAACTCCACAGCCAGTTTTGCAAACCCGTCCATGTCCATGAAATTTTCAGGCGTTACTACAAATGCAAGAATGACATTTCCGGGAATCATGCGCCTGATGCCTGACACAGCCCTTGAGAACGCCCCCTTTGCCTTGACTATGGAATCGTGCGCATCGCCCATCCCGTGCAGAGACACGGCGACTTTCTCAAAACAGCCATTGACTACGCCCGCATGCTCTCCAAGCAAGATGCCGTTTGTGATGAGCTTCTGTCTAAACCCCATTTTCCGCGAAGCGAGTGCGATTTTTTCAAAGTCAGGGTGAAGCAAAGCCTCGCCCCTGCCTGAATGGCCAATTTCCGGCCTGGGGTTTATGGAGCGGACTGACTCCAATGACGATAGCAGGGGCTGGGTCTTTATGAAAACAGGCGAATTGCCAGGTGTGCCCCGAAGCACGCTTTTCTTTTCTCCGTGATATGGACAAAAGCCGCACTTTGCATTGCACGCGCCTGAAAGGTCGATTTTGATTTTTTTTATTTGCGTCATGGTTCTTGCACCTGCGGTATTGGGTTTGCAACTGAAAGCACTTCCCAGGAAACGCCATTGAACGCTATATGCGTGAACGAACACGATGGAATTATGATATTCGGCTTGATTTTTTGCGAATACGCCTCAACATCCATTCCAAGTACGCAGGATATTGCCGCCTTGATGAACTCCCCGTGAGTCACAGCAAGAATGCTTTTCGATTCCGACTTTGCCGTCATGCTGAAAAATATGCCTACGCGCCTGAATAGGGACATGTTTGATTCCATGCCAAATGGCGCTGATGCCTGGTATGGATTTGAGTCCAGGGCAAGGTGCGCGCTTTTCCAAAGCGCATTGGAATAGGGAGTGCCCTCAAAAGCGCCCCTGCCTGCCTCGCGCACAAGCGCCATCTGGATTATGTGCCGGGTTTTCGAGCATGGCTTGAGTTCCCGGGCCATCTGCACTGCGCGGGGCAGGTCGCTTGAAATGAGAGTGTCGAAAAGCCCGAAATTATTCAGGAAATAATTCCTGGCAGAGGCTGACAGGACTCTTCCTTTGTCCGTGAGAACCGATTTCTTCGACTGGCCCTGCACAAGCCCGCGCACATTGAAAGTGGATTCAGGATGGCGCAACAGAATAACATCCACAACCATGCTTATCAGCTGAATATCCTCTTTTTCATCTCTTCATAGAAAGTCCGCATGACATTGTCCCAAGAGAATTTCCTGCCTGCGGCAATGCCTTGGATGCTAACGGAACGATATAACGAACTGTCCTTTGCTAATTCCTCGACCGCGTCGGCGAGCGCGCCAACATCGCGTTCTACCAAAAGCCCGCTCTTCCCGTCATCCATGAATTCGGAATATGCCCTGATATCCTTGAATGCAATGGTAGGCATTCCTGAAGCCATAGACTCAAGAACTGACTTTCCAAATGTTTCAGCGGCAGATGGGACAATTGAAATGTCGCACCGATGCATGAGGATGCCAAGCTCTTCCTGCGACATTGGCGGGACGAACCTGAAATTCCCGGCAAGGCCATTCTCCAAAACCATTTTCTCCATGCTGGCGGCGTAATCATTGTAAAGCCGATTGTGCGTGCCGCCGTTTTGGCCCACCAGTGTTATCAAAGGCTCAATCCCGCGCTTTTTGAGTTTAAGGGCCAATGGCACGAAAACGTGCTGGTTCTTTTGCATCCTGATTACATTGGCGCACAGTATTGAAGGGGTTTTGGGGCTTGCCACGCCGCGCCTCATGGTTGGCTCGAATGCCGCAGGGTCAAACCCGCGCGGGACGATAAAAACGCTGCCCGGGCTTGCGCCGTATTCGCCGGTCAGCGCGCGAGCCTCGTCCCTCGATGGGCTTTGTATGTGCAAGAGCTTCGATATAGTCTCGCGCTCAATGTCAATGTAAGCCTGCGGCACCGCCATGTATGTGGAATAATACGAGCCGAGAAGCATGGGGCACACGATTGTCTTTTCAAGAGGAACAAGGCCAGCATTCACGACCCCGAAAGTGTGCGCCATGTGGACAAGCATGACCGAGTCGTAGCCGAAAAGCTTCTTGTCCGAGAAATACGACGCCTCGCCAAGCGATACAGCAATTCTGTTGATGAATTCAAGGCCTGGCTTTGAATAGGCAGGAGTGGCAATGCCTGGGACATCGAACCTGATTATCCTGGCGCCCTCGACAAAAGATTTGGCATGTTTTTGCTCCTTGGCCTTGGCGCCCATCCTCGACCCGCC
>JAKALW010000156.1 GCA_021823945.1 Microcaldota archaeon | reverse complement strand
GCCAGAGAGTGTAAAGCAGGGGCGGCTCGCTGCCTGCCCCAGAGAATATGAGGTTGAAGTTGTCCCTGGCCCCAATGTTTGAATAGTCCAGGAAAGTGTATTTGACTGGCGAACCCTGCGATTCAAGGTAATCCGCAGTGGAAATGTCATTTTCCGAGAAGTTCGACAAGTAAGCATACTTTCCATAGCCAGTTGGATTTGCAGAAAGCTGGGTCAGCAGGTCTTTTGCGTCCGCATACGTGTTTTTGACATCTGAATTGAGTATGTCATAGCAGGGGTCCTCGACGCCCATATAGTAAAGCCCTGAAACTCCCCTGACAAGCTGCCCGGACTCGTTGTTGAATGCCCGGGATGATTCAGAAATGGCGCCGAATTTGTTCGATACGTGCGATATGTGGCTGTCCATGACATTAATGGCAAAAAATGCAGTTGCGCCTGCACTGCCGACTAATAGTTCCGGCACAGGCAAGGCGTTCAAAAAATTAAATGCGAGCAAAGACGCTGTTCCTCCGACAGCAGATACTCCGGCGCGGTATTGCGCATATGAGGCCAGCATTGCGCTATAGCTGGCTTCCGAATCAGAAATGAGCGCTGTTGCTGCCCCGGCACTTTTCAAATTGCTGGCCGGGAGTTGTGATAAATATGCATTTTCCGCGGCGCCTGGGATGGCAAAGTGCCCGTTCTCGAGCGTATCTGAAGATGCTTTTGCATAATCAACAAATTTTGTTTGGCCAGTCGAGATGGTTGGATCCAAATAATTGTCGAGCGAACTTATGGAGTTTAGCGAAGATTCGTTCCATGCCGGGTAAAAAGAGGTTGTCGCCGAAACAGTGTCGAACCCCATGCCGGGCGCCTGGCAGTCGCACAAACCCAAGTCACTCTTCGGCAGGCAGTCCTGAGCCTGGGCTGATAAGATAGACACGCAGATGACTGACAAAAAAAGAAAAGATGCTAGAACATTGGAAACGTGCGTTTTGGGGCTTTGTTGCTTGCCAAAAGTCATAGGAATATTGCCTTATTGAGGAATTTAAACGTTGTTGTCCAAAGTAAAACCGCATGGCAGGCCTGAAAAGTCCTGAAAAGCTCCTAAAAATATGGGAATTCTGTATAGCGGGGGTTTGAATTCAGTGTAATCTGGATTTGGATTTCACGCAATCTGGGTTCGGATTTCATGCTATGGGGGTTTGCATTTCATGCAGCCTGGACCTGAACTTCCGGCATGGTTGGGGTTTGAAATGGGAGACAAGGAACGGTTTTTGGAAAAGTGCGGCGAGCTTGCGGAATACGCCCTGTCATGGGATTCGCCCACCGTAATAAACCATTTCGACTGCGACGGCATTACAAGCGGCTCCATTGCAGTTGAGGCATTGCGCCGCGCAGGCAAAAAACCCAAAGTCTTGACGCTGAAAAAAATAGACGACGATTACATAAACGTCAATCTTGTTGGGAAAAACGAGCTTTTATTCGTGGATTTTGGCGGCACGTGCAAGTCCATAGACCAAATCAAGGACGCGGCGATAATAGACCATCACCAGACGGAAGGCACAAAGACATTGCAGGCAAACCCGCAGCTCCACGGGTTTGACGGCGGGCGCGAGATATCATCGGCTGGCGTTGCGCACCTTGTCTTCGGTGTGCGAGAGGACCTCGCCATTGTCGGCGCTGTGGGCGACGTCCAGGCGCCTCTTGTCAGCCTCAACAGGGAAATACTCCATGAGGCGGAAAAAAAGGGCACTGTCGAGGCGCGGCTTGACCTGAAAGCCTATGGGAAAAACACGCGTTCGCTTGCTGTTTTCCTGACATACTCGGACGAGCCTTACCTGCCCGGGATTACAGGGAACGAGGAGGCGTCAGTGGCGCTTTTGGAACAGGCGGGGCTGAAAAACAAGCCTTTTGAGACGACCTATAATGACCTGCCTGAAAACGAGAAGAGCGCGCTTAGGGCGGCCATTGTCGAGTACCTTTCGAGGTCTGGCTTCGCTGGCGTGTCCGCGGACCTGTTTGGCGAGTGCTACATACTCAAAAACCAACCTGAGAAATCAGAGCTTCGTGACGCGTCGGAATTTTCGACCCTCCTCAACGCATGTGGCAGGAATGGCAGGTTCGAAGTAGGCATGGGCGTCTGCCTTGGCGAGCCGGGCGCGCTTGACACTGCAAAGGAGATACTTGCACAGCACAAGAAAAACCTCCAGCTCGGCATTCAATACGCTTCAAAGCATACCACGGACATGGGCGAGTTTTACCTCATTGACGGGCGCGGACAGATATCCGACACAATAATAGGCGTGGTCGCAGGGATGATAGGTACTTACAGGCGCGACAAGCCGATTTTGGCGCTCTCCATAGACGAGGAAGGCAAGATAAAAGTGTCTGGCAGGGCAAAGGAGCACATGATAAAGGAGGGTATAAACCTGGGGATGGCGCTCAAGGCTAGCGCAGGCGCGATAGGCGGAGTGGGCGGCGGGCACAGGCAGGCTGCAGGCGCAAGCCTCCCAATAGGCAAGACAGAGGAATTCCTGGTCCTGTTTGGCGAGAAGCTTTGCGAACAGAAAACGGCCCAGGCGCCATAAGCACTAAATTCTCTTTTTAAGTTGCTTAGGGAACAAGCGGGATATTTGAGGGCAAAATCCTAATGCTTACGTTTTGAATTTTCCCTATTTTACGTTCAGCCGGGCTGGCTTCTTAACGATTATCAGATTTTCAGCATAACCCTGTCTAGTCGTATTAATGATTCTGAAAAGCATCAATGGAATTGAAACTGCAGTTATCAAAAGATTGAACGAGAACATGACTAATCGAAAACTTCTTTTCTCCATAGCTTTTAGATATGCCCCAAATAATCGCTTCTTTCCAAGGTTAAGTTTGTGCGATAATTGTATTCCTGAAAGATAACGGTAGTGGATAAATGTATAACCTACCCTGTCAAGAAGAGTATGAATGCTAATATAGTTCCAAATATAGAGATGACCATTTGACATATCAACCTCCCCATTTGGCTCGAATATTTGGGTTTCAGCCGGAAGCACGAGAATCAAAGTCCCGTTTGCCCTTAATTTCTTTTTGAATAATCTAGGTATTCTATCGGATTTTCAAGATGTTCAAGCACATGAGAACAGTAAATTGTGTCAATGCTCCCATCTTCAAAATCATCCAGACTTGCAGCACACGGAATGCCGTTCTTTTTCATCCATTCCCTTGCACTGGCGTCTATTTCAACCACTGTCGTGTTCTTTACCATTCGCGTTTTCTCGCCGATTCTGCCGCCAAAATCAATGACTCGACTGCCCCAATCGTTTTGCCCATTGAAGTGGAA
>JAKALW010000155.1 GCA_021823945.1 Microcaldota archaeon | reverse complement strand
TCTGCACAGCGCGTCATCGGCCCCGTTCAGGAAATCCGCCCGCGCGTCCACTTCCCCAACAGGCAAAGACAAGTCAGTCTCGCCCCAGTCGCGCCTGAGGATAAATCCAGGCTTGCCAGTGGCAGTGACAGTTGCGCTGTTGCGCATCTCGATAGGGACGCAGATAGAGCCCGAGCCCCAGACTGCGAAATGCTCGCCTGTGAGTATGAGCTTGCAGGGAGCCGAGGCCGTTGTTTTTTCCGTGGACATTGTTATATCAAACCAAGTATAGAAATGCTGCTATAAATTAAATACTGTTCGCAGGACGCGGGCGCAAATGCATGTGGCGCGTGCAAAAAAATCACTTGGTCGAAGTGGCTGATGCGGAGGCGACGCAGGTTTGGCTCAATGGGACGCAGATTGGATAGCAGCAATGAGTGCCCGCGGCTATGCATGCGGGGTTGCAGGTCTGTGGCGGAGGAGGCGAACTTGACGCTGTGCAGCTCACAGTGGAACCGTAAAGCGCCGTGAGGATTGGCGGCGCCACGGCGGTTATCATTATGCTAATCACCGAGCCGACAAGAAGCGATGTCGCCCACACATTGGCGCGCGCGCGTGTCTCCGCGCCCATCAATTGCCCGCCAGCGTATATGAGCCCGCCGCCGACCACGCCGACCATGGAGACAATGGGGAGTACGCCCATCAGGCTTGAGCAAAGATTGCCAAGGCCTGCTGAAAGCCCGCCGGCGTATTGTGGATATGAAACGCCAAATGTGGCAAATGCGATTAAAATCGACAACGGAAGGTTTTTTCCAGTCAATGCCATGCCACACACACCTTTTTGCCAATTCACGATACCTGCGATTGCAATACTGGCAAACCAACTTGTTATTTTTATACTTATTAAATATTTATGTGCCAAAACTTTTCCGGAAACGCGCGCGCATTAGAAGAAACGCCTGAAGAGGGATTGCATTTGCCAAAAAGGAATTATCAGGTAATAATCCCAACACTAAATGAGGAAAAGCGGATAGGCGCGGTGCTTTCAGGCCTGAACGCCGGCAGGGATGCCTTTGTAATCGACGGCGGCTCCGCAGACAAAACCCTGCGGATAGCGCGTGCGCACAAGGCCACTGTGATTTCCGAGCCAAAAGCCGGCAATGGCGCCGCATTCAAAAAAGGCGCCCTTGCCGCAAGGGCAAGGTACATAGCCACAATAGACGGCGACGGGACCTACCCAGCGGGGCAGATAGGCAAATGCCTGGAAATCATGGAAGCGCGCGGCGCGGACGCGCTTTTTGGCGACAGGCTTGCAAATGGCAGGGGCACAATGCGGCCAGCGCACTATGCCGGCAACCTGCTCGTGACTTTTTTCATAAATGCGATTTTTGGCACTAGGATGACTGACAGCCAGTCGGGCTTTTGCATATTCAGGAAAAGCGCGGTTCTTGAAAACATGCCGGTTTCAGACGGCATGCCGCACTGCCAGGAGATAAAAATCAGGCTCTTGAAATCCGGGCGCAAATGCATCACAGTGCCGATAGAATACCATGACCGCAGAAACGGCAGCAAGTTCAGGTTTTTCCAAGACGGCATATCGCTGGCATGGGAGGCCATTATGCTGAAGGCGGGCGGGCTATGACAAAAAAAAACAGGCGGGCAAAGGCAGGGCAGCGGCAGGCCGGGAAAGGCGGATTGCCGGCAGGCGCAAAGCCTTCCAGGCCAGCAGGCCCAAAAAACCCGTTTTCCGTGCCGCGCATTCTACTGATGGCGCTTGCTTTCATTTCATGCTGCATACTGGCGCATTATTTCATTTCAGGCGCAGGCGCTTACTTCAATGGCGGCGCACAGGGCTTGTTGTGGGAGAAATACGACTGGCCAGACACTGCTTATATGTCAAGCCTGGCAGGCCGCGGGATGTTTTTCGAGCCTGACTCGACATTTTCGCATTCAGCCCCGCTTGTCGGGTATTTCCCCCCGCTTTTTCCCATTGCCGCGGCCCTTGCGCAAAAAGCAATTGGGGATTATGAACTCGTTTTCAAAATCCTCTCAGTGGCGTTCTGGCTTGCGGCGGCGTATCTCATAACCAGGGACTGGAAAGGCATTGAATTCAAAATCGCCATCCTGATAATAGTTTTTTTCCTGACCGCGTACAATGAATGGCCGCCAGTCCTCAACAGGCTTCGGGAAATAATGGCGATAATGCTCATGGCTTTCATGTTCAAGAACCCGCTTGGGCTTGGGGACAGGAAAAATTACCTTATTTTCGGCACGCTTCTGGTCCTTGCCCAGCCGCTTGTGGCAGTGGTGGCCATAGCGGGATATTTCTTTTTCAATCCGAAAACAGGGGATTTCAGGATTGAAAGGCGCATGGCCGCGCCAATGCTTGCCCTAGCCGCCATATTCGCGCTCGCATATTCCGGACATTTGGCCGCAAGCCTCAATGGCTGGAAAGCGCAAAACTACATAGGATGCGCATATGTCATGCCTGCGTTCATGTCGCACGACTTGCCAAGGCTGGCAATATTCTATCTCATTGTGGCTCCCTTCTTCCTGCTTTTCCTGCCAACAAGGCATTTGAAAATCGCTTTCCTTGCCTTCATTGCCGCGGCAGCCGCGCTCTTTGCCATGTCGGGCAATCCAGGGCT
Organism: Microcaldota archaeon; assembly: GCA_021823945.1. Lineage (GTDB taxonomy): Archaea > Micrarchaeota > Micrarchaeia > Anstonellales > VGKX01 > JAKALW01. Next base: position 778 of record JAKALW010000155.1, on the reverse strand, counting down.
TTTCATTGCGGTGACAAACATTGTGGCTTCGGACATGTGTTTCCAGGCACTGCCAGTGCTTGCATTTTTCGCGCTATTCCCGCACAAGGGCGAGGCAAAGGGGAATGCGCGCCTGGCGCTTCTGGCAATCATAATAGCCGCGGCAATTGCGCAGGTCTGCCTGAGCTATACATTTGAATACAGCAAGGGATATGGGAAACTCGACGACCCGGAAAGACTTTTCCAAAACGGCACCGGCATAATAGCAACAAGGCTGTATTTGTGGGACGCGGCCAAACAGGCATACCTGATACATTTTGATTTCAGGCTCATGTCCGAGCTTGCGCTCAAGGGCGCAAACGCCACATTCGCGTACTCGCCAATCCAGCAGTTCTATGACCCGGAGAAGTACATGCCAGACATATACGGCATTGTGGGCTCTTTCGGCGAAAATGACCTGGAGAAGTGCATTGCCAGCAAAAAAAGCCTGGAAGATCGCGGGATTGGCTATTTAAGCGCGGAAATTGTGTATGACAAGTTTGATTATGGCTGGGCTAATGCCAAGACGGGCTGGGGCGCAGGCATTGTGGAAAACATGAAGGATTCAGGATTTGCAACAAAGTGCGGGCTTGAGCCTGTGCTTATTGAAAGCACGAATAGCTCAAACCAAAATTATTTTATCTGGAAATTTGCCTAGCTGGCGCTAAGGGGGATAAAACAAAGAAAAGAAGAGCAGGAAATCCGGTAAAATGCAATCAAATAGGAAAATTCCTATTTAGTCCATGGAGCTTGACAGGCC
>JAKALW010000154.1 GCA_021823945.1 Microcaldota archaeon | reverse complement strand
TGTTCTGCGCCCCAAACATCCGGAATAGGGACGTTGAACCGCCTATGAACAAGGAAGCATTCTTGTCTGAAGCCACTGTGATTGAAACATTCACGTTTCCCTGGTTTTCAACAAGGAAACCTGTGTCGCCACTTGTGACATTGGAACTCTCATTGGACATGAGCGTGATTGAACCTGCCGCTGGCGGAGTTACAGGAATGAACGAGAACGCGCTGTTGTTCTTGGAACTTGAAGTATAGACTGCAATCTGGTTTGTTGAAGTGATGTTAATGCCAAGCGTGCCGCTGGAATTCATTGGCGCGCCGCCAGCCCCTGAATAGGTTGGCGAGGTATTGGCTGCATAGCCTGAAAACCCGCTGACATTGAAAGTCAGCATACTTGTAGACTGGTTCCACAAAACGCCTGTGCATCTTGGCGCCAAGCAAACAGAGCCATTGGCGATTATGGCGCTCTGGCTTGACACAAATGGCTCGTAATAGTATATTGCCGGAGCGGATGCTCCGGAATACACGCCTGTCAGGTTCATGGCAAGCATCGCCGTGGAATTAAAGGATGGGTCAAGGCCCGACGAGTTCACGGAAATGAACCCATTGCCCATGGCAATGTTTGAATCATAATCCTGCCCGGCAGCATTGACTGAGTGAGCCGACGGGAACTCTATTTTGCCAAAGCCGACTTTCTCAAGCGTCAGGTTGGTCACGTTTGTAAGGTCTGCCACTGCGGAAAAATTGGTGCTGGAGCCGCTTGTAAATGTTGACACGTTTGGGGCGGGAACCAGTTGGTTTGTGAGCGGGGCATAATCCGTAACCCCGGCCGTCACCTTGCCATTTGAAGTTGCACTAGAATACGGGACGCCTGTGCCGCTGGTAGCATAATACAGCCCGGCTCCGTATGCCGACGCCTGGCTGCCCTTGGCGACAATGCCCCCGTTCATGATATTTGGCCATATGTTGCCTTCCCCGTGGCCATTCATGCTGACATTGTAGAAATTCGAGCCGGTCGTGTCGTTTACGTAAAGGCCTGTTGTAGCGGTGAAATTGTTCCAGTAAACTATATTATTGTCGCTCCCCACAATTGTCAGTTCGGGAACTCCGGAAATGGCGTATATTGTATTGTTTGCAAGCCGGTTGTAACTCGACACATATATGTTGAGGGCGCCGTAAATAGGCCTGCCGCCGGTTATCGTGCTGTTCGCCACTGTATTGTTGGAGCAGTTTGTGGTTATTGCAAGGCCGTCATGCGCTAAGGATATAAAATTGGAATTTGCAATCAAATTGTTGCCGGCATTCATGTATACGCCAATACCTGGGCCCGCAGTCGCCTGGGAATTGGTACGCGTTATCACTGTCCAGTTGGTGCCGTTGTATAAAGTTATCCCCGCGCTCCAAGTGGGAGCTATGTAGGCGGAACTCGTTGTGCTAACAGTATCGTTGTCAATTCTCCCGTTTGCCGCGCCATTGAACAAAATTCCTGTGTCGAAATTGCTGATGTTGCAGTTTTTGATTGCCGTGTTGAACTGGTTTGAGTAGACGCCAAAAGTGCCGCTTGCGTTGTTTCCGGTTATCGAATACCCCTGGCAGTCGAGTGTGACGTTTTGCGCCGTTACTGTAAAGCACGTGCCGCCAGTTGCCAGGACTGATTGGTTCAGAGCATACGTGGTGTTTGCGCTACCTAGCGCGCCGCACGTTGAAATCGCGTATGGCCCTCCTGACGGGAAACCGTACTTCACAGCAAGCATGTTCGAAACCGATATGTTCTCAAGCGCTGTCAGCGTGCGGTTATACATCACGAATTCCGCGAGGTAGCCCCTGTACGGATAATTGACATCCATTGCGAAAGGGCCGTTATATACCGATACATAGTTCCCGAATGCCGCATTGCCTATAGGGGAATAGTTCGAGGGGGCGAGCAGTGCCGAAAAAAGATGCCAGTTTCCACCATTGACTTCGTCGGATTCGATAAGGTAGCCGCCAGTGTTAAACATGTAGTCAGGGCCGCCTGTAGTCGTAATCGAAAGAAGCCGGTTGTAACTACCGTTGCCATTGGAATATCTGGTGATCTGGCTGAGAGTGCGATAAACCGCGTATATTGTCTGCCCGGAATAAGGTATTTGGGTGCTGTAATCATTGATTTTCATGTAGTCATTGGAACCGTCGAAAAGGACCGCGGGTTTGCCATTGACTATGCTTGTCATGAAAAGCGGCTGCTGGCTCGCGTTCCCCTGCGTCGCGTTCCTAATCGAACCGGAGCTTCCAACCCAGTTTGACACTGCCGTGTTGTTGGACTGGGCAATCGCGTCAGCCTTGAAATGGAATATCAGCCCGCTTGTCACTGGCAGGGTTTGCGCAAGGGCAAGTGAAAACAGCGCCATGATTGCAATTGAAAAAAAGCAGATGTTGGTTTTCGCCATGCAAAATTTCCCCAATTTCGCTTATTATTCCTATCGGCACCCAAGCCGCCGCTAAGATATCCCCAGCTGCTTGTAGAGTATATCCCTGCTAAGGGGCATGTCCACCCCGAGTATGGAGTGTATGAAGAGGAGTATCTCGACCGCATGGTGCGGTTCCACGCGCGAGCGCAATACTATGTCGCGCAGGCTTTGCTCCTTGCCTATGAGGTCGTAAATGAGCACTCCCTCGCGGCCGTATTTCCTGTAAACCGAGAGCGCGTCCTCGCCATAGGCGGCTTTAATTTCATCTTTTGTCATGGGCTTGAAATAGACTGCCTTCTTGGCGCCCAAAAGCGCGAGTATCTGGTCTATTTCCCCAAGCGAGCGCCTGGATTCCAGGGCGATTTTTATCACGTCTTTTTTCCCGTCAAGCATTGAATACGCGGTTATTCCCGCATTCTTGAATTTCAGGAACAGGCTCGCCCTGACCGAGGCAGCGCTGATTGGGTTCAATGGCGCCGGCATAGGGATGTCTATTGGAATTATGTCGGGAAAAAGCCCGGTTCCGGGCGGCGCCTCAATGCTGTCGCCCTTTTCCTCAATCATGGGCCGAAAAGACGGCTCAGGCTCCTCCTGGGCTGGCACAGCGCCAGGGATTGTTGCGCCCTCAGGGGCCTGATTCCCAGAAACAGGCTGGGGTTCCCCTGCACCCTGGGAGGGCGCGGATGCCGGCGCTTCGGAAGCAATCGGCTTTTCGAGCTTGATTATGCCCTGGCTTTCCAGAAACTCGAGTATCTCCACGAGCTTGACTTCGGACAATCCGGTTTCAAGCATTATCTCCTCCGCTGTCTTCTCGCCGTCAATGAGCTTGTACACGAGCACACCAGTGCTCCCGTACTTGTTGAATATTATCCTTTCAATCGGGCTGAGCTTCTCTCGCGCCTGCTCGTCTTCCTTGCTGAGCTTCTCCTCCGCGTCCTGTTTCTTCCCTTCCTCTTCTGCCGCGCCGCGGTTTTC
>JAKALW010000153.1 GCA_021823945.1 Microcaldota archaeon | reverse complement strand
CGCTTGCGCCGCCGCCAAACAAACAGCGCCAGCGCTAAGATATTACGATTATTGGAATATTCTGAATAATAGAATATTTAAACCTTTGTGCGCATATGATAGCCATGGGAAAAGCCGCCAAGCTACGCGGAATGCCGGACGCGCACAAAAAACACCTCAAGATGCTTCCGCAGTTTCTGCTCTGGAGGCTTGCGAAGAAGCCGGCGCACGGCTATGTGGTGATGAGCGACCTCAAGGAGTTCAAGCTCGCCTCTTTCCAGCAATCTACCGTATACGCTGTGCTTGCGGAACTTGAGAGGAAAGGGCAGATACGCTCGAGAATCATGTCGGACGGGGCGCGCATAAGGAAAGTATTTTACACCACGCCCAAGGGCAAGGCTGTTTTTGAAAAGACCAGGAAGACGAGGATAACCGGGATAATCAGGGACTTCCTGCGCGCGCTTTCCGCCTGAAGCGAAAAAAAAACGCGCTTTCCAGGAGAGAATAAGGAAAAAAGAAAAGAATATTTTTGATAGCGCAAGCCAGGGACGGCGTTGCTGCTCATTCGTACCTCAATGCCTCTATGGGCTCGAGGGAGGCCGCATTGCGCGCCGGGACAACACCCGAAACGAGCCCGACGATTACGGAGAACGTGAGGCCGCCGGCTACGAGCGGGAGCGTAAGCATCGAGGGCAGGCCGAGGCTTGTCAGCGCGTATGAAACGCCAAAGCTCAAAAGCACGCCAATGGCGCCGCCTACAAACCCTATTATGCCGGCCTCGCACATGAAAAGCATAAGTATGTCCTTGTTCCTTGTCCCGAGGGATTTCAAGAGGCCGATATACTTTGTCTGCTCGAGCACGCTCATGAACATGGTGTTCGCCACGCCTATGCCGCCGACTATCAGGGATATGGACGCTATGCCGCCAAGGAACAAAGTCAGCATCTCCGTGATGCTTGAAAGCGTAGCCTGCATTGTCGAGGCTGTCTGGACAGTGAAATCCTCTGTCGTGCTCGTGACCCTGTGAAGGGCGTCCATGGCCGATCTTATCGAGGCCGCGACTGTGTCCGTGTCGTAATCAGGGGAAACTGCGATAGTTATGGAACTGACCTCTTCGGTCTGGTTGAACAGGTTCTGGGCGATTTTCTGCGGTATGTAGATGTTGCCGTCAATGCTGCCAAAGCCGCTCGCGCCGCTGGAGTTCAGTATGCCGACGACCTTGAACGTCTTCCCATTGATGGTTATCTGCCTGTTTGTCATGTCAAGGTCATTGAACGTCCTATTGGCCACATTGTAGCCAAGCACAGCCGAATACTGGTCGCTTGTGCTAAGCGGCCTGCCGTGGAGCACTGTAGCGCCGGATGTGGCAAGGAAAGCGTCCGGCTCAGTGCCTATGATAGAGACAGAGGAGTTCTGGTCCTTGTACGAAACTGTCGCGCGGCTTGACACCTGCGCGTTGAGGTATTGTACCCCGTCCACACTGCGGAGGCTGTCGGCTTCGCTAAAGGTTATCTTCCCTGTCCCGCCAGTGTTCGCGGTCCCGCCTCCGGGCCGTTGGGCGCCAAACTGCCGCTCCCCCCCAAATATGGGTACGCCAACGCCGCCTATGCCGGTTCTTGATGAGCCCTGCCCGCCGGGCGACAGCGTGATAATGTTCGTGCCAAGCGTGTTGAGCCTGGAATTTATCTGGGCGCTCAAGCCGAGGCTTATGGAAATCAGGCTGACTATGGACGCAACGCCCACTATTATGCCCAGTATGGCAAGCCAGCTCCTAAGCTTCCTGTGCACAAGGGTGTTGAAGGAGAGGCTTATGGTGTCAAGCAGTTTCATGCCTGGACTCCTCCCTTAAACGCTTCCTTTTTCTTGCCCTTGCCCTTGAAATGCCTGTAGCCGAAGAACGCGACTACGAGCGCCACTGCGGCAATGCCAATCTGGACAAGGTCAAGCCCGAAAAGTGTAAAGCCCCTGTTCCTTCCGGCGAAACCAGTGCCGTAAGAATCGCCTGCCGTGCCAAAACCGCCAAATGAAGAGCCCGAAGCCACCTCAAGCTGCACCGACTGGTTGACCACGTGCAGCTGGTTGTTCGTGTCCTTGAATGAGATTATGACAGGGAGCGAGTACGTGCCGGCGGGCATGCCCCTCGGGACGTTCACATTTAGGGACAAGCTTGCGTAGTCGTCCACGTTCAAAGTGCCTATGAACTTGTCAGTAGTGCCAGACAGCTTGAAGTCTCCGTCCGACGCCTTGGCATATACGCTACGAATAGCGCTGTTGCCCACGTTGGATATCTGTATTGTAATCTTGCTGCTGTTGGCTCCGGGATAGAGGGAAGCTGAAGACGAGTCGATGCTGATGGCGAGGCCAGGGGTGGCCGTGACGCTCACGCCTATGTTTTGCGTTGTGGACGCCCCGGAGCCCAATGTCACGGTGACAGGAAGGGTATAATACCCTTCCGCAACTGAGTTGGCGATGCCTATGGTTATTTCCTGGGTTGCCTTCTTGCCGGGCTCGATTGTCCCGAAATTCACGCGCGTTGTACCCAGGGGTATGAAGGCGATGGTGGAGTTGAAGTCCGCCGTAGCCGTGATTGGGCTTGTGCCCGTGTTTTCGAGGGTTGCCGCGAACAACGCCTGGGAGCCGATTTCAGCAGTAGCCTCAGGCACCACGCTGAGCTGGAACTGGGTTGATGAGGCGAGTATGTTCACAGGACCGACATAAAGCGTCACCGTGTTTGTGGCCCCGAGCACGTCCTGGTATGTGAAGACCAGCGGGATTGTGTATTGCCCCACGGGCGTGGAGGACGACGACTGCAGCACCACGGTGGCGTTCACGCTTGAATTGGGGTCGAGGCTGCCTATGGTTTTCGAGGTTGAGCCCGCTATGGTGAATGAGGAATTGTCAGGAGTTGAAACAACGAGGTTGTTCATTATCCCGCCAGTGTTGGCTATCTGCAAATCAAAAGACGCGGTTTCGCCCGGAGCCAGGGACTGCTTGTCTGTCGAGATTGTCGAGACCGCGAGGGACTGGTACTGCGCCACCTGGATTGGGACGGACATGGAAGCCTTTTTTGACGTGCTTGACGAGGCGGAGCTGTAGTATATGTCCACGTCCACGTTGTAAATGCCGGTAGGCACGCTGTCGGGGACCTTGAAAGGCACAGTGATTTGAGATACAGAGCCGGACGATATGTCGCCGGACGCGAATGAAAGCTGGCTTGTGGACTGGGAATGCGAGTAATACACAGTTATGCCTGTGGCATCGTCAGTCCCAGTGTTTGACACTGTGAGCTTGACATAGCCGGTGGTGCCTGGGTAGACAGTGGCCGGGATTGTCGAGTAGTCCGTAATCTGCAAGGTGGCGAAGCTCGCGCTCGAACTCGAGGAGGAGCTAGAAGTGGTTGTTGCCGCAAAAACGCCCGTGGCAAGGAGCATCAAGATTATGGCGATTG
>JAKALW010000152.1 GCA_021823945.1 Microcaldota archaeon | reverse complement strand
GTGTCTGGTGCTCGTCGTCCGAAAGAGTCTGGCTCGGCGCGACCACGACCGACTCGCCGGTGTGCACGCCCATGGGGTCGATGTTCTCCATGTTGCAGATTGTTATGCAGTTGTCATGCATGTCGCGCATGACCTCATACTCGAATTCTGCCCAGCCAAGCACGCTCTCCTCAATCAGGATTTGATGGGTTGGCGACAAAGAGAACCCAAGCTCCAATAATTTGTCAAAGTCCTCCTGTGTCCTTGCAATGCCGCCGCCAGTCCCTCCAAGCGTGAATGCGGGCCTGAGGATGAGTGGGAATGGATGTTTTTTTGCAAATGCATGGGCTTCCTCAAGCGTGTTTGCGGCAACAGAAGTAGGGATTGGCTCGCCAAGCTCGCGCATGACGCCTGCGAACAGGCCACGGTCTTCGGCAAGCTCGATTGCCTTAATGTCAGTCCCAAGCAGGCGCACGCCATGCTTTGCAAGCACGCCTTTCTCATGCAATTCCATTGCAATGTTGAGCGCAGTCTGCCCGCCCATTGTTGCCAAAAGCGCGTCGGGCTTCTCGATTTCAATAATCCTTTCAATGTAATCAGAGCGTATTGGCTCGATGTAGACCTTGTCAGCAGTTGTCTTGTCAGTCTGGATTGTAGCGGGGTTTGAATTTACCAGCACTACCTCAATCCCCTCTTCCTTGAGAGAGGCGCACGCCTGGGTGCCTGAATAGTCAAACTCTGCCGATTGCCCAATGACAATCGGGCCTGAGCCGATAACCAAGACTTTCTTGGTTGGCTTTTCTGTTGTTTCTTTTTGCGATGGCATGAAAATTACCTTGAAAACCATGAATATTCATTGACTGTTTTTGCTTTCATTGATATGTTTTGCTTTCATTACCTCATTTGGAATCATTAATCGCTTTTTTGCCTCATTTGGAATCATTGATTGCCTTGGCGAACTTGTCGAACAAATACTTGGAGTCCTGCGGCCCGGGGCACGCCTCAGGATGGTATTGGACTGAGAAAATGGGTTTTGACTTGTGCGCCAGACCCTCGCATGTGTTGTCATTGCAATTAACGTGCGTCTGCTCGAAATCCTTGCCAAGCCCTGCCAAGTCCACTGCGTAGCCGTGGTTTTGCGTTGTGATGAAAACCCTGTCAAGCTTTGTGTCAAGGACAGGGTGGTTTGAGCCCCTGTGCCCGAATTTCATCTTGTATGTCTTTGCGCCAGCCGCCTTTGCCAAAATCTGGTGCCCAAGGCAAATTCCAAACACGGGTATATGGAAAAATTCCTTGATTGTGTCGGCAATGGAGCCTAAAAGCTCCGGGTCGCCGGGACCATTTGAAAGCATAAGCCCGTCAGGATTGAGTTTCCCAATGTCTGAAGCGCTTGAGTATGCCGGGACAATTGCAACTTCAAAGCCCCGCTGTGCAAGCTCTTTTGCAATATTTCCCTTTGCCCCGCAGTCTATCAGGACAATGCGCTTTTTGCCCTCGCCAAAGAACCTTGTCTTTGTGGGCGAAACTGCGCCGACGTAATCAGTCTTTGAATAGTCGAATTTTTGCGCCTTTGCCCTCAAATCGTCAAAATCAGGCTTTTTCGAGCCAACGTAGATAGCAGATGGCACAACGCCTGTTGAGCGGATTTTCCTGACAATCGAGCGCGTGTCAATGCCTTCAATCCCGCCAACGCCATGGTCTGAAAGAAGTTCTGACACAGTCCTGTCTGATTTGTAATGGTAAGGGGTGTCGCAAAGCTTCCTGACGCAAAAGCCAGCCACGTGGACCTTGGAGCTTTCAAAGTCGTCCCTGTTTATGCCGTAATTCCCAATAAGCGGGTAGGTCATGGTAAGGATTTGCCCTGCGTAGGACGGGTCGGTCAGCGCCTCCTGATACCCTGTCATGGAGGTATTGAAAACAAGCTCGCCGACATAAGTGCCCTCTGCGCCAAAGCCAAAGCCTTCAAAATAGGACCCGTCGGATAGCACTAATGCTGCAATTAGTTTGGACGAATTTTTTAAAACCAAAAGAACCCAGAATCATATTTGGGGCTCAATGGTTTTAAAGACTTGTGATGTTGCGAGGAAGAAAATCGCGCTAAAGAGGCAATAGAAAAGTGCTAAGTGCCAGTTTAGTGCTAACTTGATAGTGATAGTATTAGTACTAGTGAAAATTAACAGGCATGCAGATTCTCTTTCATCTCTTCACTTCCCATCTTCCGCCCTTGTCAGGGCCGATACGACGCAGAAGTCCTTTTTCTTTGAGTATGGAAATCTGCTTTTCAACTGCTCTGGAGCTTATGCCGAGTTTTTTGGCAAGTTCGTCTGCGCTCATGTCCGGTTTTTCTTTTAGTAGAACAAGGATTTTCTCCGAACTTTTCTCCGAACTTTTCTCCGAACTTTCCAAGGTAATTTTCAGGGGGGTAACTTGGGGGGTTCGTGGGAACACGACAGAAAACCACCCCTCGTTTATGTCAAACCTTGCCAAAATGCCATATTCCTTCATTGCTTTTTTTATCCTGCCGATTCCTGAGCCGACCTTCTCCACCTTTTCAATTCGAAGGAGCAGATCCATAAGAAGCGGATTGCGCGGCATGCTGCGCTTGCCAAAATCTTTTCTTGCAAGCCCTGAAACAAGTCCGCCCGGATTTGAGATGTCAACCCTATCCAAGTAGATATCAATCTGAACATGACCAGTGGAGAAATAGTCGCGGTGCACTATGGCATTAATGAGCGCCTCGCGCAATGCCTCTTCAGGAAGCTCAAGCCTGTTGGTGCGTTCTGCTTTAATGATTAAATTAGTGTTGAGTTTGGAACATATATAGGTGAAGGCGTTTTCATAATTGGAAATGATATCCGCATTGAACTCCTTCATGTCAAGTATCTGGTGCTTGTCATTGCCCGCATAGAGCACGCAGGCAACCGTTGCGCTCATGAAAAACTTCGTTATCCTGTGCGAAAAGAAAAGCACTCCTGCGTTCTTCATGTGCCCGCCGTCAAGAAGATTCAGGTTTCGAAGCGTATCCTTTTCATCTTTTAGAGGCGTTATCTTTGCCCTGGCCAGATAATCCTTGAATTTCAGCTTGTAAAAATCATGCTCAAAATCAAAGTCCATATTTGGCTTCTCGTCAAAGCGGACGAGCCTCTCCTTGAGGAAAAAATCCCTGATTTCATCTCGCTTGAGTTGCTGTGATGTCGAACCAATCCGAAGATAAAATTGCCCGCCGGATGAATGTGGTTTGTTAGCGCCTTCTGGTATGTGTATTACTGCAAAATTACCTACTTTTTCCACATATACGCTAACCGAGGGGTCAAGATTCCTAGCCGTTGTGTTTATTCGTGCCTCATCTGCATTGCTTAGGATATATCCAGAAGCTGAACCATTATCGCGCACACCAAGGATTATCTTTCCGCCAGACGCATTGGCAAAGGCGCAGATATGCTTGCCCAAA
>JAKALW010000151.1 GCA_021823945.1 Microcaldota archaeon | reverse complement strand
CCATGATATGCCAGTGCATCTTGGCGCCAAGCAAACAGAGCCATTGGCGATTATGGCGCTCTGGCTTGACACAAATGGCTCGTAATAATATATTGTGGGAGCGGATGCGCCGGAATACACGCCTGTCAGGTTCATTGTAAGGATGGCGGTGGAATTGAATGACGGGTCAAGGCCTGACGAGTTCACGGAAATGAACCCACCGCCCATGAGAACGTTGGAATCGTAATCCTGCCCGGTAGCATTGACTGAGTGCGTTGGAGGGAACCTGATTTTGCCAAAGCCGACTTTCTCAAGCGTCAGGTTTGCAACGTTGGTAAGGTCTGCCACTGCGGAAAAATTAGTGGTAGAGCCGCCGTAGCCGCTACTGGATGGAAGGGCGCTAAGGGAGACATACCTGATGATTACAATGCCAGAGCCGCCATTGCCGCCAACTCCGTTTACAGCGCCGCCGCCGCCGCTGCCTGTGTTGGCAGTTGCTGAGCCGCCGTTGATTGAACCAGCTGAATTTATGCCTCCATTGCCGCCGCCTGCAACTCCGGTTCCTGCAGTCTGGGAGCCGCCTGCGCCGCCGCCGCCCGCATATGTGACAGAAGAGCCGGTTATGCTATTTAAAGTGCCCGGGCCGCCATTGCCGCCGGCATTACCGCTCGCGCTCACGCCAATGCCTGAAGAGCCAGCGCCGCCGCCACCGCCATATGGGTTGCTGTTGCTGCCTGCTCCCCCCAAGTAGCCATTGCCCGAAGAGCCGCCAGTAACGCCGGAGCCGCCATTGCCGCCGCTCGCGTTAAGTGTGCTAAGACAGAATTCAAGCCAGTGGAGCCGGGCAGGCCGTGACCTCCGCCAGTGCCGACTATGACGGAATAATTCCCCGCAGTTATGGGAAACGAGGAATTATAGATTGCCTGGCCTGCGCCGCCGCCGCCGCCGAAATTGCCGCCGTCGCTGCCGCCGCCGCCACCGCCAACAGCAAGCACCTGGACAAAGCCATTGCCAAAGGCGCTGAACGTGCCGCTTGACGTGAACGTATGTATAGTATAACTGCCGGAATAGGAAATTATGCCGCCGCTGGCATTGGCGGCAATTCCAAGGCCGGTTAAAATGAGCATGAATGCAAAGCAGACTTTCAGGAGATGAGGAAAACCCATGTTATGGTATTCCCCAAATAAATTAAAAAAGATTATTGCTCAACTATGGACAGTTTGGCGGAGAAGAGAATGGAAAATTAAAAAATCAGGCAGAACTTTTGACGGACATCGAGACGCTCTCCTCCTTGACCTCTGTGGACTCAAGAAGCTCTTTTTTGGAGTTGAGAAGCCCCGCGAACTTCTGCTGCATGTCCGAATACTCGCGCGCCTCGTCCTCGGAGAATGGCTTCACGGACCTCTGGGCGTTTTGCACCTGGATTTGGACTGAAAGCCTGGCAATTGAGCTTTCAATCTCCCTGAATTTAACGAGCTTCTCCTGGCTCATGTGGGCTTTCTTGCCGTCCACAAACACGTATTCGGAGCCAGCGATGCTCACTGAAGGCACGATTTTTCCCGCCTGGATGCTTGACGGCTTGCCAAGCCTGTTCAAAAGCGTGAGCAGGTTCTGCTGCTTCTCCATACTTATGCCCTCGAGGCTTAGGTCAGTCGGCTTGTCGCCCTCTACGTATGCCTTGATTGCCTCCGCGTCCTCCAATGGGAGCGAGTTCACAAGTATTGTGAGCCTGCAGATGTCGTCGCGAAGCTCGAAATTGGCTTTCGTGATTTCAGACCTGTGGCGCAAAAGCTCGAAAAGATTGCCCTGCCTCTTGGAAATGGCAGAGTCAATGTCGGAAATAGGGAACTTGCCTATCTGGTCGTTGAGCGCCTCGACCTCGCACCTGCGCGGGACTATGGTCATCAGGTCGACTTTGGAGAGCTTGGAATTTATCGGGGTGAGTTTGTACCTTAGGTCGGAAATCACCTTTTCAAGGGACGCCACGTGGAGGTCGGAGTCTGCCGCCCCGTTCCTCAGTAGATAGCTTTTCTTGTATTCTGTCTCGGAAAGCTTCCTGGACAGCACTGTGTGCTCTAGAAGGTCGTCAACTGATATCACGACGTTCGAATTGTCATCATGCATGCCGAATCCCTCCCCCGCTGCATTTGGGAATGTTGCTGCTTCAATCGGCAAAGCACGGGTTTCCCCGACGCCGCCGCGCTTTTGTGGATTTCTAATGAATGTGAGTGGGCTGGGGCGGGATGGGCGGCAAAACAATTGTTTGTGGGAGGTCTATTGGTGCCGCCCCCCGTCTTCCCCAAAAAGGAGCATGAAATTCCCATAGGGAATGCCTGCGCCTACGCACAGGGATGAAAAAAACCGCGGATGCCCGATAAAATTGCTTGCTGTAACAACAACAGGCATCCGGGGTTTTTTTGGTCGCCTTGCTTTAGCGTCAATTTCCTAGCTCCTCATCTTGGGCCTGAAATATACCTTTCTCCCAACCTGTTGTTTTTCAAGCAGGCTGAGTTCGCACAGGCGGTTGAGCCTTGCCGACGCGGCATTCCTGCCCTTGTATCCAAACCTGTCCTGGACATCGTCGGCGCATGCATGGCCCTTTTCCTGCACGAAATTCACTATTTCACGGTCTACATCTGGAATCATGACTGCGCCGCCCTCTGTGGCGGCTGGCTGCATTGGCCTTGCAACAGGGCTTTGCTCCATGGCAGAGATTTTCTGCTCCATGGCGTCAAGCCTTGCAAGTATCTTCTGCAGCATCAGGTTCGCGGATTCGCGTTCCCTGACGCTCCTGTACATCAATGCCCCGACAACTACCGGGTCCTTGAACTTGGCAATCTCTTCGCGCAGCTCGGGCAATGCCTCGTCCTGGGCATGCTGGACCTGCGCGAGGGCGTGCGAATATGCCGCCTGTCCGCCCTTCTGCGAAGATTTATATACTTCTTCGCCAGAATCGTTTACCATTCGTACCAACCATTGCACTTTTGATGGAATGCCGTAGCGGGTTTGAATCATTCAACCCACAATCGACTTGGCACGACAGGTTCATGACAATAACATGAACGCGTCATGACATAGTCATGATTGTATTACGAACTCTTTTTAAACCTATCGTTGACATGAAAAGAAATGTCGCAGAATAAGGGCAAACGGATACCGGCAGGAACACTATATACGACTAAAAATATATAATATTAATAAGGAGGGAAAACAATCCTTATAATGTAACGGCAAACGCCGGACGAAAAGTGCGTTTTCGCAGAGAAATTGCGCTAATTTTGAAAACCAGGGATGTGAAACTGATGAAAAAACAACCCAAAGCAAAGAAACAGAAGCCCGACAGGGCGCCAAAGCCCGCCAAGCCGGCAAAACCCGCAAAAAAGGCTGCCCAAAAAAAATCCGCCCCGCCAAAGCCGCAAAGGATGACATACAGGGACGTCCCAAGCAGGGCCAGAAACGAGATTGACTCCCTGAAGATGAGCATG
>JAKALW010000150.1 GCA_021823945.1 Microcaldota archaeon | reverse complement strand
TGGGGCGCAGAACAAAACAGGCTCCTGCCCTGGCATAAACGCCACAATGCAGGATTTAGGGAATACCCCAATCACCATTTGCCCCTCGCTTGCATTCGCAGATACGCAGGACACGATTTGGGCATATGTGCTTGTCAGGATAAACTCGGACAGCCCGCCCCAAACCAATACGGCCACGCTGACCTTCACAAGCACGCAAGTCTAAGGCGCAGCAGGAGCGCATGCATGCTTGCATTTTTAGGAAAAAGCATGCTTGCATTGATATAAATTTAGGAAAAACCACGCCAATTATATAGCAATATATATAAAGTTGAATTTAGTGAATAGTGATATGGGCATGGCCAATAGAATTCACCTAATAATCCAATCAATTTTTTTCCTTCTGCTTTACGTTTCTCTTCTGCATTCGTATGTCGACCCGCTGGTATCTTCTGAAATTTCAAGGTCGGGGAAAGCCCCGGTAATCATTCTTCTCAAGGACACCACACCGCTGTCAAGCCCTGTTCTCTCAGAGGTCGAGAAGAATTCCCTGATGGCGGCAAAACGCAATGTGTATGCCGCTGCCCAAAACAGGCTAATATCCTCAAGGAAACTCACTGCAGTGAAAAAGCAATATACCTCTTTCAACGGCTTTTCCGCGAATCTGGACCAATCAGAGTTATCTTCGCTGGCATCGGACCCCACAGTGGAGGGAATTTATTACGACAGGATTTTCTATGGCGCGGACGCGGCAGCATGGCCGCTCATCAATGTCACGCCCGCATATTCCGTCCAGGTGGGCGGCATGAATTCTACAGGCGCAGGGAAAACTGTCTGCATATTGGACACAGGAGTTAACTATACGCAGCCTGATTTTGGCGGTTGCGCCAATGCCGCGGCATTCGCAGCGGGCACGTGCCCCAAATTCGTTGGCGGCTACGACTTTGTCAATTCGGACACTGACCCGATGGACGACAACAACCACGGAACGCACATCTCGGGCATTGTAAACAGGACAGCGCCTGGCGCGCGCATTGCCATGGTCAAGGTTCTTGACGCATCAAACACAGGCACATTGTCAAACATATTGTCTGGCATTGACTGGTGCAACAACAACAGGGCGGCATACAACATCAGCGTCATCTCAATGAGCATTTCCGACAGCGGTCAATACGCAGCTGGTTCGTGCCCGAATTTCGGCTTAACAGCAAGCCTTGACAGCGCGAAGTCCAATGGCATATTCATTGCCGTGGCTTCGGGCAACAACCATTTCAGCGCGGGCGTGTCAAGCCCGGCATGCGAGAACTCTGTGTATTCAGTAGGCGCTGTCTATGCCTCTAATGTCGGCTCCGCTGCGTGGAGTGCGTGCACTGACTCGAGCACACAGGCCGACCAGGTAGCCTGCTTCACGAATTACGGCAATAACCTCGACATCCTCGCCCCGGGCGCAATTATCACCTCCACCAACCGGAATGGCGGGACGCTTGACATGGGCGGGACATCGCAGGCGACCCCATTCGTTTCTGCCGCAGTCGCCATTGTCCAAAGCGAGCTTGCGGCGCAGGGCCAATCCCTCACACCTGACCAGCTATACCAAAAATTGAACCAGAGCGGCAAGAGGATAACCTTAGGCAGCTATTCAATTCCCAGGCTCAATGCCTACGCATTCCTGCAGGCGGCTGATACTTTCCCCGCCGTTGCCAATTATTCTTCTGGCACGCCATCGGACGGGGCGACATATTATAGCACTGCAATGCTCAACATTTCATTTTCCATGAACAAGAACCTGCAGAATAATTCAGTGAATTTCGAATGGAACGGCACGAACACCACACTTGCGCTCCAGAACAATGCAGCCTCAATCACCGAACAGCTGCCAAGTTTCGGGAGATATAATTACAGGATATGGTCAACTGACGCGCTTGGCAATTCCGGCGCCACAGGCGCGCGCTCGGTCACGCGGGCCAAATACCTCTTCGGCACAGTTTCCTACTGGCCTTTTGACTCGAATGCGTACGACGCGCTGGGCCTGAACAACGGGACAGCATTTGGCACCACCCTCAACCCCACGGGCGGAAAGGTTGGCGGCGCATACTTATTTGGCGGGATATCCGATTATGTCAATGTTTCAAGCTCTCCAAGCCTCAATCTCACAAGCGGCATATCCATCGAAGCCTGGGTCAAAACCAATGGTACTGGTTATATCATCGTGAACAGCAGATAGCCTTTTCCAATCTATAGCCCCTCTGATAAGAATTATCCACTTTCTAAGAAAAATCATTGATTGTAATATTATTGGTGTCCTTGATGATTGGAATCCCGCAAAGGCTCAAAATCGCATTTTTCCTTGCGGTTATCCTGGGCAATATCTTGAGCGCCGATGGAGCAACTGGAGGCGCAATCACAACAATACTTGTCAATGGGACCAATTATACTGTCCATACCTTCAAAGGCAGCGGGACATTCACAGCCAGCGCACCCATGAATGTGTCAGTCCTTGTAGTGGCGGGCGGCGGCCAGGGCGGAAGGAATGGCGGCGGCGGGGCTGGTGGGCTTATTTACAATGCTTCATACCCTGTTTCCGCCCAGTCATACACTGTCACAGTGGGCGCGGGGGGAAATGCCTATTCCAATGAGCAAGGCGCAAATGGCGGCAATTCCATATTCGGCACTCTTACTACAATTGGCGGCGGCGGCGGAGCCGGCAGGGATTATGGCTCAGCTGCTTTCAATGGTGGTTCCGGCGGCGGCGGCGGCGGCTCTTATTCCGGAAATGCTCGGCTTAACCCTGGCTCCGGCACTTCCGGGCAGGGGCGTGCCGGCGGGTATGGCGCGGGCGATTATGGCTGCGCGTCCAGCGGCGGCGGAGGCGGCGGAGCAGGCGCATCTGGAACTAATGGCGCCAGTGGCGCCTCCGGGAATGGCGGCGCAGGCTTGAATTTTACCATTAATGGCTCAAATGCATATTACGCAGGCGGCGGTGGCGGCTCCATAGTCTGCCAGGGTTCTGGCTCTAATGGCGCTGGCGGGATAGGCGGCGGCGGGGCAGGCAATTCAGGCGCAGGCATTGCCAATACTGGCGGCGGCGGCGGAGGTTCTGCAATGGCTGGTGGTTCAGGAATTATCATTGTCAGGTATGTGACATCCTTACCTTCTTCCTCATCTTCAGATGTGCCCTTCTCCCTTTCAGCCGTTTCCGGCGGTCAGTTTCTGGTCATAAAAAATGGGATTGCCTATACTGTCAATTCCTCGGTTCCCATAAATGACAACGTGTGGCATCATGTTGTCGCTACCTACGACAACACCACTATGCGTATATATGTTGACGGCTCGCTTGCCGGAAATGCATCCTACGGGTTTGGCGCATTGCCCACCAATGGCCTTCCTGTTTTTATCGGGCGCAATTACGACAGCGCCAATTCGAGCGGTTATTTCAACGGCAGCATTGACGAGGTCGCGGTGTTCAACCGCTCACTGAACGCCTCTGAAATACAGCAGAT
>JAKALW010000149.1 GCA_021823945.1 Microcaldota archaeon | reverse complement strand
AGGTATGGCGGGTTGAAGATGATGGTGTCGAAATTCGTGTTTGACAGCGCGTAAAACAGATCGGATATGAAAAACTCGCAATTCCTCACATTGTTGTTCTCGGCATTCCGCCTGGAGGCGAACACAGCATCGGGGTTCACATCTATGCCGACAACCCTCGCATAGGGATTGCTCTTGGCGCACACTATTGACTGGATGCCGCACCCGCAGCCAACGTCAAGCACCCTGCCTGAAGCGCGCCGGGAATACATTGCAAGGAGTTCAGAGTCCTCCGCGGGCTCGTAAACAGTCGACGGAACGTCAAATGCCAAATCCTCAAACCTATAAACCATGTTAAAACAACGCCTGAACCCGATACGGCCGGGGCGGCAAAAAGCGCACGGGCGGGATGCCAGACAAAACATGACTGCGGCCCTGGGCCGCAATATGCTAGAATTTCAGCCTGGACGACATTTCCTCAAGGTATTTCGCGTCCGCCTTCACGCGGTTGAGCTTGAAATCAAGCCCGTCGCCCCCTGACCTCGGAACTACGTGGAAGTGCAGGTGGAATACGACCTGCCCCGCATTTGCGCCGCTGTTGTTGATGATATTGACTGAATCGATGCCGAGCGCTTCCTGCAGCCTGTGGGCTACTTTTTTGGACGCACGCGCCACATGGGCAAGCGTGGCTGCCGGCGTGTCGAAAAGGTCGGCGTGGTGGTCCCTGGGTATCACAAGCGTGTGCCCAGGGCATGCGGGAAATATGTCAAGCACGGCGATTGTGTGGCTGTCCTCATATATTTTAGAAGATGGCATCTTGCCCGCAACAATCTTGCAAAAAATGCAATCCGTATCCATAAAAACACCGCCAATACAAGCGGACTTGTTTGATTTGAGGGCGGTAATATTTAATATGGCGGTTTTTGTGCGCCCTCAAAAACCCAAAAAAACACCAAAAAAAACGGAAAAATGCGGCCCTGATAAGGAATATTAAATGATATTGAGCTATTTGTACCAATAAAACCTAGGGAAAAGACGGGCGAAAACGCGATTTTGCCGCATGGGTGGCAAATATTAACGGCAAGGGCTTTAAAATGGCTAAAAAAATCAAGGTGAGGGAGGTCCAGCTATACTCGGAAAGGATAAAGCCCGAGGATGTAAGGAACTTCCTGAACAACCTCATGAAGACCCGCCTGCCGTTCCTTGGCATATTCGACTTTTCAGACTTGTTTTCTGTCAATTTCGCAAGGATAATCATATCCAAGAGCATGAACACTGTAAAGTTCTACCTCAAGGAAAAGAAGGGCATCGAGGATGCCGGGCTCCTGGTTTTCCCGTTCAAGATTACCGAACCAACGGAAATCGAAAAGAGGAAAGGCACGCTCCTGCCGTTCCCGAAAATCTATTTCCTGACTGGCGAGCGCGACTTCCTGTCATACACTGTCAAGGAGAGCGTAGTCGAGGCGAACGTCAGCATCAGCAAGATATTCGGGAACTTCATAGGCTTTGGCACTGCAATCAACGAGGACGGTAAGAAGAGCATAGTCATATGCACAAACCCGGAGAAGTTCTATGTAGTTGACATGGAGAAAAACCCGTCCGTCTACGTTGAGGTCCTCGAGCCCGTCCCAAAGCGCATGTCCCTGTCCTCCAAGTATCCGGTATTCGAGGAGACCGGCATGACCATGGGAGTTGACAATTTCGACGTTTTCCAGCACACGCTCCTGATTGGCGCTTCGGGCACTGGCAAGAGCAGGGGTCTCCTTGCACTCCTGAAAAACATAGAGGAAATGCAGCAAGACGATGTCAGGATAGTAGTCATAGACCCCCATGGCGAGTTCAGCAAGTTCTTCCCGCACGACAAGATAGTAAACCTCATTGACAATTACATAGAACCCTTGGATGTTGGCGGGATAAAGACGCCACTTATGACCCAGCTGATCGCCCAACTCCTTAGCTCGTCGGTCGGGCAGGAAAACAAGTATTCCGAGCGCGTGCTTTACTACACCGTGCACCTCCTAAGCTCGATTGACAAGATGGACCTCAAAAGCGTCAGCCTGCTCCTTACGGACGCGGCAAAGAGGGCGGAATATGTCTCGACCTGCGACAATGACGAGGTCAAGCGCTTTTTCGACGAGGAGTTCAATGACATTTACATCCACCACTTCAACGACGCCGTGCTCCCCATCCTGAACTTCGTGGGCGAATATGAATTGCACCTTGGCACAGAGAAAAAGAGGGAGAACCTGCTCGACCTCATAAAAAACAACAGGGTCACCGTGGTCTCGTTCAACCCCAATTTCTTCGGCAGGAGAATGATAAATTTCCTTGCGGGCGCAATCATCAACCAGATGTACATACTTGCAATCACCGAGAAGCTTGACAAGAAGACGATTCTCGTCATGGACGAGTTCCAGCGGGTCGAGACCATAGTGGTGCGCGACATGCTTGCAGAAACCAGGAAGTTCAACCTTTACGTCTACCTTTCAATGCAATACCTGGGCCAGCTCAAGAAGGAGATACACGACAGCATAGTGTCAAACGTCAGGAACATAATAGCCTTCAAGCTGAACAAGCAGGACGCGACAATGATAAGCTCGATTATGGAGATAAAAGTCGAGGAATACTTCAAGAAATCAAGGAGCCAGACTGAAATCGAGGAGTCCAAAAAGGAGCTTTTTGTCAGGCTGAACCAGCGCGAGTGCATGGTCAGGGTGTTTGACGGCTACAAATACCTGCTCCCGATGAAGCTTAGGATTGTGGACACTTCAAAGTGGATGGGCACCAGGCCGTCTACGGGCTGGTCGCAGGCGCCTGAGAAGCGGGAGAGCGCAAAGCCTGCGCTGCCGCCCGCGACAGAGCCCGGAGGGGAGCCACCGGCAGATGCCGAGAGCGGGAACCAGCCCGCAGCAGCGCAAGAACCAGCGGCAAGTGAGGAGCCAGTGCAGGAAAAGCCGGCTTTGGCTGAGCCGCCCGCGGCAAGCTTCATGAACTTCAAGAACGAGGACAGGGCTGAAACAATCGAGGAATCAATGTCGCAGGAGCACGATGAGCGCGAAGCCGACCCAGGGGCGGATGATTCCGAAATGCATGAAGAAACGCCGGAACCTCGCGCCAAAAAATACCCAGTAAAGAAAAAGTCGGCTGCCAAGACGCCTGTGAAAAAGAAGGTTGCGCAAGTAAAGGGCAAAAAGGCAGGCAAAAAGAGATAGGAAAAAGCTGGATTCGGGATTGTTTGCCGGATAAACCGCGCCCATTTAATTCCACTATCAGCTTATTTCAATTCACGGCCCACTTATTTCATTTCCTTATTTTTTCCGCATAGAGCCGATAGAGTAAATGTCTGTTGCACAATCGCCGGTTTTTTTGAGAGATGCTGTTATTTTTGACACCAGCATGGCCCTTATCCTCTCGTATTCCTCTTTCCCGACAACCTGGTTGCCGACTGCGTACTTCATGTTCTTGGCATTGAAGCAGAAAAGCGAATCTCTCATGTTTTCGGAATTGTG
>JAKALW010000148.1 GCA_021823945.1 Microcaldota archaeon | reverse complement strand
GGCTTTCGCCTGTTCCGACTCAAGCGCCTTTTTCAGATTCATGTTCTGCTCGGACATGCCGCGGATTTCATCAAGCGCGCGGGATAGGAGCCCGCGCGCATTCGGGCTTGCCTGACCAGAATACGCCTTGCCAAGCTCTGCCGCCTGCTGCTCCGGTTCCATTGTAGCCGACAGGGACGCTATTGCCGAGAACATTGTCGAGCCATTGATTACCCTGTGCTTGACCTCTTCTGAGTTGGCAAGCCCCATCGAGTCTATCTGCCTAAGCTTATTCGCATAATGGTTGTATGCCGCCATTGCGGCGGAATAGGCGTCCCTGGCATGGACATTCTCAAGCCCCTTGCCGGACGCCAGCGCCATTTTTTCCCTCTCGGTCAGCTCCCTTGCGGGCGCGAAAAGCGCCGCATTGTACCCTGCAGCGACTTTGCGGACTGTTTCCGGCACCACTGACTTGTCCGTGGCTATGGCTGAAGGTATGCCAATCGAGTTTATCATGTGCGATATAGTCTCCCTGCCTCCAGCCTTTGCGTGCCTGCACTCTACAAGGTTGCCTTCCAGGTCAATGGCGCAGACCGCGCTTGTGGCGCCGGGGTCTATGCCAAAAATAAGGTATCTTTTTCCCACAAAGGAGGTTTTTGGCGAATTAACATTAAAAAGCTCATTTAGGATAATGGATAATGGTAAATATGCACACCAGCGCAAAAGTCATACTCTTAATGCTTATTGTTTCATTTTCAGGCGCGCTTTTTGCCTTACCCATATCTGGCACTGGCTGCGTCCAGCCAAGTGGCGATTGCGTTGTCAATTCCAGCCAGACAATCGACAGCGGCGCATCGTATTATTTCAACTCCCTATCGATAAGCCCGGGCGTGACAGTGACTGTGGCGACTTTGGGCAACGGGGCGGGTGGAACCGTGAAGTTCTACATAGCAGGGGACGCTAACATTTCAGGCACGATAAGCGCCAGTGCAGGCCTGGGCGGAGGCGGTTCAAGCCCCGATGGCGGGGGATACGCAGGCGGGAAAAGCTTTAGCGCAGCAAGCTATTTCCCTGGTTCCGGCGGAGGCGTTATTGTCCTCCAGGCCAGGACTATACACATTTTCCCTACGGGACTGCTCAGCGTGGACGGCTCCGCGCCACCCAGCTCTCCATATTATGACAATGGCGGGGGCAGCGGAGGTACAGTGAGGCTCGTGGGGAAAAGCATAATCCTTGAAGGGACAATACACGGGACAGGGGGAGGCGGCAATGCCGGAGGCGCTGGCGGTTCCGTGGTATTTGTGCCATTCACTATGACAAACTTTTCAACTGGCAGCATTATCCTGGACGGCGGAACTTGTTTGGGGGCGGGCGACAATGGGAATGGGGGCGGGGGAGGAAGCGGCGGAGCCGGCACAGCGGGCGGGACTGGGTCAAATAGCGGCAATGGCTGCGGCCAGCAGGGCGGCGGCGCGGGCAGGGCCGGAGGGAATGCTGGGGGCTCTTACCCTGGTTCAGGCGGCATTGCAAACCCCAACAGGAACATCAAGATTTACAATTCTTACATATCGCCGGGTTCCGCGTTCAGCATCAGCTCCATCGGGAACGCCGGCATCGGGAACGGCCTTTTGGACCTGTACAATTCCCCCAACAATGCCAAATACTCAAACCTCACAGTTGCGCAGAGGGCAGAGAACCTGTTCTTTGGCGCGTTCTCACAGTATTTTGAGCCAGACGCAAGCGTTTCTGCAAGCTTCGTCAATTCAAGCAACAGGAGCCAGGTTTTCCTCAGTGCCACTACGGACGCAAACGGGCTGTTCATGGCAAACGCAAGCATGCCGGGCGAATACGACGTCGTCACGGACCTGCCGGCGCAAAACAATTATGTCTACCTTGCAACATCAAGCCTGCAGGACCACAGCGCCTTTGCCCTGCAGTCCGCGGCAACGCATGCAGTGTTTTACCCAAGGGCCATAAACATCGCAGTCTTTACGCCTGACGGCATACAAACGTCATATTATCCCTATGTGCTGAACTCCAGCGACGCGGTGTATTGCGTCGGGAACACTTCCGCGTCCCAGGATTCGACCTGCATTGTGCCGAAAAACGACTTGGACAACCAGATTACAAGAAAAAATTATTCCCTTGTGATTCCTGCTCCAGCTTACAGCAAGAACCCGTACATGGACTGGCTGCAGGCGCCTGCGGTGTTTTACATCAGCGGAAGCGCTGCGCAAAAGCTGAGGGGCCTCGCCACTACGACAGTGGCAAGGACAGGCCAAACCATAAAAAGGACTGCAATCTACGCGCCAACGCAAGCGGCCGAGAAGGATTTCTCCTATACTGAAACAATACCCTCTGATTTCGCGTTCGGCGCCAATGCCAAAGCCACGCTCGTACAAAACGACGGAACTGAGCTGAACTGCACATTCGCGGCGCCGTCAACAGGCAAAACCATCACTTTCAGCGCGTCCAATTGCCCCATACTTTCTACACAGCTCACAAACGGCAACTGGGTGAAATTCGAGTATGACATCGTCACGCCGCAGCCGGACATATTCACGGGCGCGTCCAAGGATTACACTTTCTCCCAGGGCAGCCTGCAAGTCAACAGTTTTGGGATCTGAGGCTGGAAAAAAGAAGCAAGCCGCGGGGCTTGAAATATTGAAAATATGAAAAGCCTGAAAAAATCATAATGATTTTTTTATGCGTTCCTCAAGCTCGCTAAGCGGCATCGGGGTTTTGGCAACGCCCTCCTGTTGCGCCGCCTGCGCCACTGCCACAGCCACATTGAAATGCACGTGCCTTTCAAACGGGGCGGGCACGATTTTCTCGGCGCACAGCTCCTTTTCGGCAACTGACCTTGAAATAGCGTCAGCCGCGGCAAGTTTCATGCCCTCGGTAATGCGGCTTGCGCGCACGTCCAGCGCGCCCCTGAATATCCCCGGGAAAGCTAACACGTTGTTTATCTGGTTTGGCAGGTCAGACCTGCCCGAAGCATAAATGAACGCGCCTGCGGATGCGGCGTCCTCAAATGATATTTCCTGCGTGGGGTTTGCAAGCGCGAACACGATTGCCTTCTCGCCCATTGCCTTGATGTTTTCCTTTGTGATAGAACCCGGCGCTGACGCGCCTATCAGCACGTCCGCGCCCCTGCACGAGTCGTCAAAACTCATCTCGATGTTGGACTTTGTGGCGTTCACGACAAGTTTCTTGTGCTCGTCCAGGTCCTTGCGCGCAAGCGAGAGCACGCCTTTCCTGTCAGAGCACCTGACTTCCCCGCACCCAGCCGCGGAAAGCAAAAGCGCTATTGCGCTTCCCGCGGCGCCCGCGCCCATGATTGATATTTTCGCTGTTTTCAGGTCCTTTCCCGCCACAGCAAGCGCGTTTTTTACGCCCGCCAAAGTCACCACCGCGGTGCCGTGCTGGTCGTCGTGCAGCACCGGCAGGCCCAGCTCGCGGCGCAGGCGCTCCTCGATCTCGAAGCACTCCGGCGCGGCGAAGTCCTCCAGCTGGATG
>JAKALW010000147.1 GCA_021823945.1 Microcaldota archaeon | reverse complement strand
CGCGCGCCTCCCTCTATCGACACATTCAGGTCCTGCCTTATTGTGCCAATCCCGCGCATGACAGCCTTGTTCATCCTCAAAAGCATGCCGATTTTATATGAGACTTCCCTTGCGTGCTCGAAATCCACAATGTCCGGGTCTGTCGCGATTTCTATGAGCGGAATGCCAAGCCTGTCAAGCCGAAACTGCCTGGAGCCCGATTCAGCGTCCGAGACAATCCCTGCGCTTTCCTCCTCAAGGCACACGGACTGGATGCCCACCGGGCCCTTGGAGGTCTCAATCGAGCCGCCAAGCCCCACTATGGCGGTCCTCTGGAATCCGCTTGTGTTGCTGCCGTCAATGACTGTCTTCCTCATTACCCAAATCTCGTCCATAACTTTCGAGCCGAGGGCTGCGCACACCTCAAGCGCGGCGAAAAGCGCGTCCGCATTTACATGATGCGGCGGCTCTTCGTCGCATTCCACGAGGCACGATGAATCCGGAGAAGCTATGTACGTGAAAGGGGCGCTTTTGGACTGCTCGAACTCCACTGCCTTGTCAAACGCGCCAAGCTCTGACCTGACCGCGTGGAGATGCCTATGAAGTATGATTTCATTCCCGCCCTGCTCCGGAGCCGATGCGGGACACGAGCAGAACAGCTTGTATCCTGCAAGCCTCTGGTGGATTTCAAGACCTGATTTGAATTTCATAAATATGACCAGTTCGCATTTTCCGCATTGCCTGAATTGCCTGCATTTTCCGCACAATCATTTCCGCAAGCCAAATATCCACTTATTCTTCCAATCCTATCCTTTCGGAAAGCTCGCCAGCAATGTTTTTCAGCATGAGGGCCTTCGCCTTTGCGGCGTTCTTTTCCTGGCCCAATGACCACATGAGCTTCACAAGCGCGGTGTCCGGGGTCCAATCGCATCCGTCGCCAATAACGCCGGTGTCAATGAGAATCCTGCCAGTGGTGTAGACATTCATGTTTATCCTGCCAAAGATTGTCTGGGGCGCCATTGCAACAACAACGCCGCTGTCAATAAGCGACTTGATGGCCCCAAGCACGGATGTCGAATACGGGTCTGAATTCACGTTTGCAGGCACATGCCCGAGACCCGAGCCCGCAATGACCACGCCGTCGTAATTGGAAAGGTTTGAGAACATGTCCGGCTTCATGCCCGGATAAGTATAAACAAGCGCCACGTTCTGGTTCATGTTCGGCAGGATTTGCATCCTGCCCGAGTTTTCCGCGCGCGTGTCGGCGTATTCTGAAACATTTGAAATCCTGCCAGACGGATAATCTATTTTCGCAAGTGGCGGGCAGTTTATCGCTTTGAAGGCGTCGCGGCGCGACGTGTGCAGCTTGCGCACGTTCGTGCCCGGGTAAAGCAGGCAGTAGTCGTCCGAAGGCGAGCCGTGCATGCACAGGGAAACATTCGCAATGTCAGAGATTGCAGCGCGCGCTGCGCAGATTACATTGACCTTGTTGTCCGAGGAGCCCCTGTCACTTGACCTTTGAGAGCCCACAAACACTATCGGGACTTGCGGTTTCTGGACCATGAATGAAATCGCGGCTGCGGAAAATCCCATCGTATCTGTGCCGTGCATCAGCACAACGCCTTCCGCGCCGTCCTTTATTTCGTCTTCTATGTTATAGGCTATCTGCTGCCAATGGTATGCGTTCATGTCCTCTGAAAAGACCGAGAAGAGCATTTTGGAGCGTATCTGGGTTATTTTGGCTATTTCAGGGAACGAGCTTACAAGCTCCGACGCGGTGAACGCGGGATTGACGGCTCCGCTCCTGTAATCTATCTTTGACGCTATTGTTCCGCCGCAGCCAAGGAATGAGACGAAATCCGAATTGACCGGCGTTTCAACTTCAAAGCCCACTGGCATTTTCGCGGGCGCGCCTTTTGAAACAAGGGAGACTTTGGTGTCCGGCGTTATCTCAATGCCTATGTTATAGCCGCTCTTTTGCTTGATTATTGCGCAGGCCGCGTCGCCTATCCCTGGGCGCGGCATGAGAATGCCCTCGTATTCCGCGCCGCCCTTGGATATCTTGATGGTGTCGCCTACTGCTATGCCCGCCGACTCAAAATGCGCCTTGGCACTGCCCTTGTACATAAAGGGTTTTTTTGCTGCGTCCTCTTTAAATATAGTGCGCCCATGGCAAGAAGCATTATGCAATCAGGCGTGCCCGCGCTAAAACGAAGAATAGGCGGTTTCCTCAGGCTTCCCCTGCTATTGAGAACGCAGCCCTGCCATTAGAAGTGGCGCCCCAGGCTGGCTCGGCAAACGCGCCGCCAATGCCAGGATGCAAGAGCACTTCAGGGGCAGGGGCATATTTGCGGGATTGCTTTTCCTGCGCGCCCTGCCTTGCCGCGAAGCCCGCAAGGTATTCCTTTGACAAATGGAGCCCGCGCACCATTGCCTCAATCCAGCCTCTAATGTCAATGGGCTTTCCTAATGGCAGGCCCACCCGCCCAAGCTGCCTTGCCCTCCGAAAATGCGGATGCGCGGAAGTGGACACCTCAATAATGCCCTCCGACTTCAGGACATTGCACGCTATGAACTCGAAATAATAGCCAAGCCCGGCGCAATTGCCGGTTGCGGTTTCCTGCGGGTAGTAGAGGGATATGACGGCCCTGGCGCCCGTCATTTCGAACTGCATGTAGCCAAGCCTGCCAGTAGCCACAGAAGAGCCGATAGGTTCAAGGAATGCAGGGAGCATTGCATTGAATGATTTTCTTTTAGGGGGCGTGATCATGCGCATTGGAAATTTTGGCGATTCATCAAGCATGCGGAAATCGAAATCCCGCGCCTTTTCGACATGCTTGGAGCCGGAATTGAATGTTCTCATGTCCACGCAAACCTGGCGCGACGCGTCAAGAGGGATTCCGTTGATTGTTGGGATTTTCATTTGTCCGCACCTGGAAATGAATAAATGACATTCAGGAGCCGCGCTGGCCTGCCAATATGGCAGTTTGCTTTGGGCAGGATGCCTTTGCTATCCACTTGTTCGCCCTGTGTTTTGGATCCATGTAAGATTTGGTTGAATATATCAGCACCCTCGGCCTTGACTTTACAAACTCCACGGATTTGTTCACGCATTCCCTGATGTCCTGCCGCTCCGCCTCGATTTCTTGCCGGGTTTTTGCCTTGCAGGCCTTGAGCCCTGCAACCGCGCCTGTTTCCATGCCATGCCTTCCATCATTGCCATCCTTGCCATTGCCCCCGGCGATGATGCAGGAGGCTGCATTATGCCCGTTCGAACTCCTGAAGGTTTTGGCAATGTCGGCTATTTTCTCGTTCTTTTTTGCGGGCAGGGTGAGCCAGAACATGCCGTTATTGGGCTTGATTCCAGTGGCATGGACGAACAACTCGTTGGCCTCGTGAGATTCGGGGGACATGCCAAGCGCCTGCGGGTGCGTGCGTATGTATTCGCGCGCCTCAGGCTTCTCCATTCCCGTGGTAATCATAAGCGAACGCAGTAGGGCAAGGTAGGATTTCTGGATTGTG
>JAKALW010000146.1 GCA_021823945.1 Microcaldota archaeon | reverse complement strand
AGCTCGTTGAATTCGGGCACTACTTTGGAGTTCTCAATGAGCGTCACGCCTACGTATATGGCGAGGAACTGCGTGATGACAAAAAGAATGAATATCTTTTCAATGAGCCCGATTTTGGGTGTTTTTGGCATTGCCACATAATCACTCTTAGGCGCAAGTCTGGCTACAAGCGGCCTTGCCAAACTTCCCTATATTTTATCAGGGATTGACAAGCTTGACGTGCCCTTTCTCCTTTTTGTAGAGCTCCCCTTTATTAATCAAATCGTCAATCATGCGTTCGACATCGTACTTGCTGACATTGTATTCGGAAGCCTTTTGCATGACCTTCTCTATGTCGACAGTGTCGTACTCGGACTGCAGCTCCCTGATTATGCCCATGATTGTCTGGTACCTGTCGCGGGCCGATTTCGGGATGCCAGTTGCCACGGTGTCGATGTCAATCTGCCCTGTGCTCTTGTCAGTGTAGACCGTGGTGAGCACGTAATTCACAAGCTTTATTGCCCTTTCGGAGTCCTCTATCTCCACTGTCGGGGAGAGCCTGACTTTGGCGGATGCCTCGGCAAGCCTGATAAGCCCTTCAATCTGCCTTGCCGTGATTGGCACTGCCCCGCCCTTTGACTGCGAGCGCAGGCGGACATAGAAGTCCTTGATTTTCGCCGCCGCGTCCTCTGTGAGGACGGGATAAATCTTCTGCCTTGCGTATGCTATGTATTTGCGTATGAACGCCCTCTCGATGATTTCCGGGTCTGCTTCCTCATCGTCTTTAACCTGCGACTGTGTCTTGGACTTTGATATCGCGGTGGCTGAAACATTTTCTGACGCCTTCCTGTGCATCTTCAATATGTGCTCGGCGAGGTGTGCGTCCTTTTCCTCGTCCATCCTGTCAAACACGGGAAAAATCAGGTCGAACCTTGAAAGGATTGTCGGGGAAATGTCGAACTGCTCGCCAGGGAGCTGGCGGTCGTTGAACCTGCCAAGCTTGGGGTTTGCTGCGGCAAGTATCGCGGTCTTCGCCTTGAACTTCGCCACAATGCCGGCCTTTGCGACCGACACTGTCTGGGACTCCATGACCTCGTGCATTGCCGCGACTTCGGTCTCGGATATCTTGTCGAACTCGTCAAGGCCAACAATGCCGCCAGAGGCGAGGACCAAGGCGCCAGCCTTGAGCGTCCAGCCGCCGTCGCCAAGCTCGTCTTTTTCCGCGCTTGCAGTCAGGCCCGCGCCCGTGACGGACTTGCCCGACACGAAATTGCTTTTAGGGGCAATGTCCACGACGTTTTGCAAAAACCTTGTCTTGGCAGCGCCCGGGTCGCCGATTAGGAGTATGTGCATGTCATTCCTGATTATGCTTCCCGACTTCGTGACCTTGTTCCTTGTGCCGCCGAAAAGCTGCAAGAGCAAAGCTTCCTTGATTTCCTCGTGCCCGTAAATGTCGGGCGCGAGCGATTTTATCATTATCCTGTAGAGATTGATGTTTTTCGACATGTCGACAAACTGCTTTTCCTCGTCCTCGCCGTACGTGACGTCCTCGAAATCCCTCTTTATGACCTTGATGTGGTTGACCTCGACGTATCTTGTGTATGCCTGGACTGCCGACTGGTTCTTGCCCTTGATTTTCGGCGGCATGGTTATGCGCATGATGCCGGAAATCTCTATGTTGTCGCCGGGGACTATGGAGTTCACCAGGTCGTCCTCCATGAGAAGCTCGAGCCTTGCGGTTGGCGCGCCGCCCTTGAGCCTTTCAAGGAGTTCCTGGACTTCAGCCCTCTGCAAATCCACGAATTGGGACTCCTCCTGCACCATGCTCAAAGTCTGGCGCTTGCATGACGAGCAGGTCACGGGCATGACTGGGTTTTTGACGTCCATCTCTATTTCGAACCTGGCATTGCAAAGCGAGCACACGAAGACAGCGATTTTGACTCTGTGGCGGACTTCCGCCCTCTTGGTCACCACTCCCTTGACAGCTATGAGCTGGTCTATCTGGGTGGATGTCAGGTTCTGTATCATCTGGTCAATGCCGGGAAGATTGTAGAACCTCACGTGGGGCGCGAAAAGGACAGGCCCCGGGACCTCAATGTTCATGTCCGCTATTGCCTGGTGCGCTGCCTTGAGGTAGGCGTCGGGATTCTTGAGCATGGCGTCCGCAAGCTCGGGGTTGAAACGCGACATGTCTGAAAAGTCTATGTCAAGGCTTTTTTCCTTTGGATACCTTGTGGCAAGCTCGTTTATCTGGCGCCCGTAGATTGCACTGAAGAATTCCTCGTACTCGGAAATTATCGGTGTCAAGTCCACTGTTTCTTCAGACATTTTTGATCACTAAAGCTAAGTTCAACTATCCTGCAAACCCTTTCTTACCCACACGCAGGGCATCAGTTTAGGCTATCAACTAATATATACTTTGCCCAAATGTGTGGCAGAAAAACAAAAAATGAGGATGTAATCGTTTTTGCAGGGGTTCATGGGCAGCAAACAATTGGTCTGCCTATCTAATTTTTCCGTCAATGACTTTCGTTGTCCTGACCTGCGTCCCGTCAATCTCAAGCGCCTCGCTAGCCGCATATGCCATGTTGCCCTTTGCGGTGAATTCAATCTGGAAAAACTGGTCAATTGAAATGACGGGCAATGGCGCTGGGGATTTGTTGCCTATTACCACTTTCGCGCCCACGCGCGCGCCTTCCGGGCTGATTATCTCTACCACGCCCTGCTCGTTCTCCGCCGCAAGCACCATGCCTCTGGATTCAGCGCCCCTCATGTTTGCGCTCTTGAGGTTTTTCACTACTATGACTTTCTTCCCAAGAAGCTCCTCTTCCTTGTAATATGGGACCAGCCCTGAAACAATCTGGCGCGTGCCGTCTGAAAGCCTTATCTGCTCCACATAAAGCTTGTCGGCTTTGGGGTGGCGCTCGATTTTCTCTATTATGCCGACTTCAAGGTCAATGTTTTGCGCTGTTATTGGCGGCTCAGGGGGCTTTTCAGCAGGCTTCTTGGCATCTGTTTTCCCAGCCTGCTGCTTTTTTGCGCCGCTTTCTCCTCCCTTGCCCTCTTGTTTGGCATTTTCCTCTTCTTTGGCGTGCCTTGCGTCGGCAGCCTGGTTGCCTGAAAACCGCCCCGCAAGCTTTGCAAGCTCCGCAGGCTCGATTTTTCTGAATATTATTTCGGACTTCCCGATTTTGTCGCCCGGCTTTATGGCAAGCGTGCCAATCTCCGGCCACTTGCCGGGTTTTGTGCCAAGCTGTGCGAATATGGACTTGCTCGTGTTCGGCAGGTATGGCTCAAGCGCGATTGCCAAGTCTCGCGCCTGGTTCAAAAGCACGTAAATCGTTGCCTGGCATTTCTCCCTGTTATCCTTTGCGGTTTTCCACGGCTCGTTAGCCTGGAAATACGCGTTCGCCTGCTTGCCGGCGTGCATTATCAGGTGCAATGCCTCCTTTATCTGGACTTTTTCAAGAAGTTCCCCAGCCTCTTGGAAAAGCTTGTTTTGCGATTCAACGAATGCCTTGTCCCCGGAGGACAGTTTCGCCTCCGGCACAATGCTTTGGAATTCCCTTGCTGTGAACACCATTGTCCT
>JAKALW010000145.1 GCA_021823945.1 Microcaldota archaeon | reverse complement strand
ACTAAGTTAGTGGAAATACGCATGGATTGGAAATGGACATACGGCAGGGCAGGAAGATTGCGCCATAGAATCATGGCAGGGAACAAGAAGTAGAGAGGGAAAACCGTGTCAGCGCCAAAATCAGTCAAAAAAATCGAGGGCAAGAACATTGTAGGGCTTACGACCTATGTCTATGAGTTCAACACGCAAAGCGAAACAATAGACACGCGCGAAAGCATGACAAGGCGGCGCAACATTGTCGAAAAAATGGGCATCCAGCTTGAAGGCATAAGGAAGGACAGCTGACTTTTTTTCCCTGAATTTGCCCAATTCAACGTCGATAGACGAACATACGACAATGGACGAAGTTATATACGGCATTTATAAACCCACGCAAAGAATACAAACTCAATTTTGGGCGTTGGCCCTAAAACGAGGGATGAGCATGGGAAACGAGATAGGGACAACGGCAGGAAACAACAATGTGATAAGGCAGGCATACCCATTTGAGGGTGGCGTAAACATAGTCAAAGTAGTGAAAGGCAACGGGAATCCGGAGGCAATCCTGAAAAAAATGCCCAAAACGGACGAGATAACAAAGAATGCGGATAAGAGGGCTGGCACTGACAGAGCCGAAGCCAAAAACACAGACAAAGGCGACGCGGCCACAAAGAAAAAACATGCAGAAACAACGGTGGAAAACGGAAAAGAGATAACGTACCCGCATGACAACGGGATAACACACATAGACCTGATAGTGTGAAACAAAAGGCGGCGCAAGCAAGAATTATCAAGCCGGAATGAGACTTTGCAGTGGGCCAAGCGCCCATCTGCAATTCGATCGGCGCAACTTCTTTTTTATTATGCAACTGTCTTAATTGCAAAAAAGGTCTTGGGAAAATGGATTTTAACAGGATATTCAAGTCAAAGCCAGTGTTCGCGCTCTCGCCAATGGCAAATGTGACAAACCTGCCGTTTCGGCTCGTGTGCAGGGATTTTGGCGCTGACATGTCGTTCACTGAAATGATTTCATCGCACGCCATAGCGCACGAAAACGCCCAGACCGCAAAAATGGCGCGCGTGCTTGCTGGCGAGAGCCCCTGCGCAATCCAGATAATGGGGCCCGACGAGAAAGCGGTCACCAGCGCCATAAGGGAACTTGAAAGCCTTAGGGAGTCAGGGCAGACATACCCTGACTTTTACGACATAAACCTTGGCTGCCCGTCAAAAAACATCATGCGCTCGAAATCAGGCGCATACCTTCTCCAGAATCCCGACGCGATTGAAAAGATAGTGGCGGCAGCGACAAAGGCAAGCGCCATTCCGATAAGCTGCAAGGCAAGGCTCGGCCTCTCAAGCGACAAAATTGCAGACGTGGCGCGCGCATGCGAAAATGGCGGGGCGGGCATGCTCACAATCCACGCGCGCACTGCGTCCCAGGGCTATTCCGGAAAGGCCAAGTGGGAGAGCGTCAGGAAGGCGGTGGAAATATGCAGCATTCACGTCATGTGCAATGGCGACATCAAAACGCCGGCAGACGCCCAGGTCGCGCTCGATAAAAGCGGGGCAGGCGGCGTGATGATAGGCAGGGCCGCGATTTCAAACCCTGGGATTTTCAATGAATGCAAAATCGCAATGGGCATGGCGCCAACAGGAATCGGAGCCATGGATAAAAGCGCGGTTTTTGGGAAGTATTGCGATTACTCAGGGAAATACGGCGCAGACAGCATATCATACGCCAGGATGTTCGCAATCGAGCTCACGCGCGGTGCAAAGGGCGGCGCAACCACCAGGCGCGCCATGAGCAAGTGCGGGAACAGCGCGTGCCTCGCAAAGGCGCTGGCAAGCCTGGAAGGGCAGAAAATAGAGTAATGGTGCCAGTTTCCGTTTTCTTGGACTGCCATCAGGCCTGTGTCGACAGGTGCGCGTGAATCCGTTCCTGCTGCTGCGCGCTCTCAGGCTGTGACATGAAAGTGTATTCAGCGCGCTCGAACTTGTTCGCTATTTTTATGCTTGACGAGATGTCAAACGGCGTCTCAATCAGCTTTTCAATCCCCGCGAACATGCCATACCAACCGGCTGGGACAAGAAGGATTGAGAGAAGGTCGGATTGCGACGTGCTAAGCTTGAACAGGGCTGCAAGCCCGATTTGGGCCGCAAGGAATACCGCGCCTATGAATGTGTAGGCGATTCCTTTGCGCCTTATGCCATTGAGGGTTTCGCCAAGGCTTTTTGCCTCGAAAGCGAAATACTCGCGCAGCCGGCGCCTGACGACCGCCTCGGTCTTCTGGTCGCGCATTCTCTCC
Organism: Microcaldota archaeon; assembly: GCA_021823945.1. Taxonomy (GTDB): domain Archaea; phylum Micrarchaeota; class Micrarchaeia; order Anstonellales; family VGKX01; genus JAKALW01. The sequence continues at coordinate 1,313 of JAKALW010000145.1, read as the reverse complement.
GGCAGGATGAAATGGACCTCGACGCCGCCTGCCTTGTTTTCCCTGTAGCGCGCTCTGATTTCCTTCAAAAAGTCGTCGGAGAGGGCGCGCTGGGAATATGGCCTCGGATCGAAATCCGAGAAAATGTCGTCGTAAGTGTCAAGCACAATGCTGATATCGCGCAGGCCCACGATGCTTTGCTGCTGCGCAGGCGCCAAAGGCTTGGCTGCCCCGCCCGCCTTTGCCATTGAAGACGCAACTCGCAGGGAATTCCGTCTGAAAAGGCCTATGAGCCTTTCTATTTTCCTCACGTCACCTTTCATTTCGGCTTTTTTCACGCCTTCAATGATTTTTTCCTGCTTAGAGTCGGGTTTTGGCTGTGTCGAAACCGAATCGGGCCTTGCCTGCTGCCTGGGCGGGTCAGGCTGCTTTTGCTCTGGCTTGTTTTCAGCGTCCGAAGCAGCAGGGGCATTGACGGGCTTTGCGGCCTTGGCATCTTTCGCGTCTTTTAGGTCTTTTGGCGGCTCTGCCATGATTACCACTATGCATCCATTTTGTTGATTGTGCTATGATGGGCAGGATATAAAATAGGGGGCTTTTTGGGAAAGGAAAACCGGCCCAGTGAAATGCCTTGTTGGCTAGCCTGTCTTGTCCAATGGCGAGGCTAGGAAGTCGTCAAGCGAGACTATCTGCAATGCCTGGCCGACTTGCACTATCTGCTTGACTTTTAGCGACTGGTTGTATACTGCTGCATTGTTTGCCTGCGCCTGCGCGTATATGGCGTCCTGCCGGGCCTGGGCAGCCTCCTGCGAGGAATTGATTACCTGGTAATCTGGCGAGAGGGACGAGCCCATCTGGTTTGCCACAAGGTTTGAGACCTGCTTTGGCGAGTCCGACGGGCCAGTGCAGCCGGAAAGGGCCACAAGCAATATGACTGCTGCCGCAATGGCCACGATTGCCGGCAATTTGGTTTTTTCCATTATCCGCACCATTTCAATATCCGCTGTCATTCAGGACTGACTTGATTGTCTGGAAAGTATGATAGTCATTGAAGCCCGCAAACGGGTCGGAATAATCCGGGAGCGCCTGCGGGTTGCCAAGCATGGTGCCATTCATCATTTGCTTGAGCTTTGCAGTCTCAAAGCGCGCATATGCTGCAAGGGCCCTGGTGGCCAGCGGCTTTGCAGAGTCAATGTCGTTTGCTGTCAGTGCAGCATAGTATACCACGGTTGCTGGATTTGTACAGCTCCGCACCTGCGGCACCCTTGAGGCGAATGTCTGTTCGTATTGGGAAAGCTGGTAATCGAGCTGCATCTTGTCCGAGGAATTTGGCA
>JAKALW010000144.1 GCA_021823945.1 Microcaldota archaeon | reverse complement strand
TCCAAATTACCTTATCACAAGCATGCGAAAACGCGTTTCTTCCATTATCATACCAGCGGCCATTGTGTTCGTGCTTCTTTCAATTTCATGGGCTGCGTACCCCGCGGGGCTTGTTTCCTACTGGTCGTTCGACAACAACGCCAATGACGTTTTCGGCCCAAACAATGGCACTGTAAGCGGCGCGACATTGCATGCGACAGGCGGGCGGGTGCTTGGCGCATACAGCTTCGACGGCTCGGCAAGCTACATGACAGCTGGCGGAAGCGGCCTTTCTTTCAATTCCTTCACTGTCGCGGGCTGGTTCAATGCCAATACAGCTCTTGCTCTTCCAGGCCAGTACTATCGCGTCATAGTCTCCAAGCCAAACGGCAGCGGGACCGGCTATTTCGACAATTACCTGATATACTTAACCAATTCAAGCGGGAACGTCGGCGCGCGGATAGGCTTTGGCGGCACAACTGAGAATTACCTGATCGCCTCGGGCAACTATGGCGACGGGCATTGGCACCAGTTCACTCTCACCAGCAATTATTCTGGCGGTGTCTCCGACATGCGCCTCTACGTGGATGGGGCGCTTGCAAGCAATCTCACGAATGCCGGCGCAGCCTATACGAGTTCTTATCCAATGCAGGTCGGCAGGTGGGTACAAGGCGGCGGAGGGACATACGGCCCCTTCAGCGGCTCCATTGACGAGCTTGCAGTGTACAACCGCTCGCTCTCGGCAACTGAAATCTCGCAGATGTACAACAATTCCAAAAACGGCTTTGGCAATTATTTCAGCACGTCAACTCTCCTGCAGATTTCGAATTTCACTGGTGCCACCACGAATTTAAGTGCAGTTGTAAATCCGCGCAATGTCACGGGCCTGGTGCTTGACAAGCCTGGAAATGGCAGGATAAGCTTCCCTGCCGGCTATGGCGTGAACGCCTTCTCGCAGGACTACGACTCCAATGTCCTTATGGGCAGCGGGTTCATATCAGTCAATTCTTCAGGGCTTGACCAGTCTTTCAATTCCACAGCCACCCTTACAATGAACCTCACAGGCGTTTATTCCGGCGGGTCGGCTCCGACCATTTATTACTATGAGCCGTTTGTTTCAAGCCTTAGCACAATAGTGTCGAATGGCTCTGTTTGCTTGGCGCCAAGATGCACAGGCATATCATGGAACCAGTCCTCAAGCATGCTTACCTTCAATGTCAGCGGGTTTTCAGGCTATGCGGCCAATACTTCGCCGACCTATTCAGGCGCGGGCGGCGCGCCAATGAATTCCAGCGGCACGCTTGGCATTAACATCACTTCCACAAACCAGATTGCAGTCTATACTTCAAGCGCCAAGAACAACAGTGCGTTCTCATTCATCCCGGTAACGCCACCCGCGGCAGGTTCCATTACCCTGACTTCAAACGAGTCTTCAAACGTGACAGGAGGCGACACTGGCTTCTTGGTGGAAAACCAGGGCAATGTCAATGTTTCCATAACAGTGGCTTCAGACAAGAATGCCTCCTTGTTCATAGGCGGTTCAACGCCCTTGTTCCAGATGTTTGGCGCCGAAAACAAGACCAATTCCTGCCCTGGCATAAACGCCACAATGCAGGACATTGGGACTTCTCCAATAACTGTGTGCCCGTCCCTTGCCTATGCGGACACGCAGGACACAATCTGGGCTTATGTCTTGGTAAAAATCAATTCCGACAGCCCGCCCCAGACCAACACTGCGACTCTGACATTCACGAGCACGCAGGTGTAGAAGGCTAAGTGCCAAAATACAGAAGAAGCTATTATTCTAAGCTCTAAAACAATTATTTTTTTTACTAATTCTTCTGCCGATAGTGTATTTAAATAGTTGATTGTGGTAATTTTGCCGATTACATGAAACAAAACATCAAACTAGCACAATCATTGTTGGAAGCCCGGACAGCGCCCCAGTTCCAACTGTCAAAAATGATGCCCATGCTCGATGGCCAGTTGCACAAGGGGCCCTGGCTTTGCGAGTCCCACGCTGTAAAAGCATATTCAAGGGCAGCCACTGAGCTGCGCCAGGTTGAGCCTTCCGTTGTACGCAGGAAAGAGGTGCGCGCAGCCAACAACCGCACGGTCATATACTACAATGTCCCAGACCTTGAGAGGCAATTCACTGATTTTTCAATGGGCCAGTCCAATGTTGCCACCCTGATTTCAATGCTCGCGCCATTCCAGAACTCAAGCGAGCTTATAGTTGGCGCCAAGGCGTGCATTGCAAGGACAGCTTCTATATTCCATAACAATTTCGTTTTCAAAACCCTTCCAAGCCTGCTTGAGGCTTTCCAGGAAACTTTCAAGGCCGACGCGCCCTCGGCGCTTCTTGCCACAGGAGTGCTCAAGGCTCCTGAAAATCAGGGCAGGGGCAAGTTGCTTGCGAGGCAGGACTGGGTCACGATAGCAAAGGAGGCCCTTGACTGCTGCGCAAAGCTCGTGCCGCCTTTTGTGATCGACGCTGGGGCCGAACTTGAGAACATCGGGTTTGAGCACGCGTTGACTGTCCCAACACTCCCTGAGAAACAGATTTGGCAGAAAACATATGTCGACAGCGAAGGCAGGGTTGTCCAAGTATGGGCATACTATGAGCTGGCGGGCAAAAAGGAAAAAGCCTGGCAAATCATGTCGCCTGACAGCCTCACGAACATGGAATCCTCGGACTTCGTGGAGCTTGACAATGTACAGAAAATGCTTTCCGGGAAATCCATAAGCGTCGCGGAGTTCTACGACTCAATGCATTTCAGGCTCAAAAACGCCCCGCCGCCAAAACCACTCTAATCCCGCTTATTCCAGTTCCCAGCTCTTTTGCGGTTTTCCGATGAATGTTGCACGTGCGCGGGAGCCGCCGCCACTCATTCATAATCTTTAAAAAGAAATGAGCTGAAATAAATAGGCTGTATTTTGCGCTTATTTCATACCGGCACAGTTTTACAGTCAACAATTTTCCCTAAAATCTGGAGGTTTTATAATGGAACAGTATCATGGCAGGAAAGGCACTAAGACAAACGGCACAGGCGGCAAGCGCCACCGCTCAGCAGACAAGAAACTCAGCCTAATGGGCAGCCCGTTCACGGCCACAAAGCTTGGCGACAAGCAAGTCAAGGTATTGCTTGCAGGCAGGGGCAGCACATTCAAAATCAAGCTCAAACGCGCCACTTTTGTAAACGTAGTCACGAAAGACGGCATAAAGAAGGCCAAAATCAGGAACGTGACCGAGTCCCCGGCGAACAGGAACTACGCCAGGCAGAACATCATTTCCAAGGGCACGATTGTCGACACCGAGCTTGGCAAGGTCAAAGTGACAAACAGGGTGGGCCAGGACGGCGTAGTCAACGGCATACTCGCTTGATTGCCTTTAAAACGCGCACGCCTGACTTCACTGGCAGGCAGCTTTCTTTTTCTCCGGCTTTTTATTTTTCCCCTCACGGCAAAGCAGTATTATTAATCCAAATTACCTTATCACAAGCATGCGAAAACGCGTTTCTTCCATTATCATACCAGCGGCCATTGTGTTCGTGCTTCTTTCAATTTCATGGGCTGCGTACCCCGCGGGGCTTGTTTCCTACTGGTCTGTCTACAGCAAC
>JAKALW010000143.1 GCA_021823945.1 Microcaldota archaeon | reverse complement strand
CGATCTTTTGGGGCGGACGGACAGAAAATCCAGGCGCTTGTCATGGAAAGGCTCCATCTCAAGCCCGCGCCAGTGACCACGCAGGTAATCCAGCGCGACAGGCACGCGGCAGTCATGTTCGTCCTGGCGCTCACTGCGGCGTCGTGCGAGAAAATCGCCAAGGAAATAAGGAACCTTCAAAGGAGCGAGATAATGGAGGTGTCAGAGCCTTTCTCGGCAAAGCAGGTAGGCTCCTCGACAATGCCGCAGAAGAGGAACCCGCACAAGTCCGAGAGGATTTGCTCGCTTGCAAGGATTGTCCGCTCGAATGTCCAGGTGGCGCTTGAAAACATAGCCCTGGAGCACGAGCGCGACCTGACAAACTCAGCAAACGAGAGGTATATCTTCTCAGGCAGCTTCATCACGCTGGATTACATGCTGCTGCAGACTGAGTCGATACTGAAAGGCCTTGAATTCTTCCCGCAAAACATAGAGCGCAACCTCAACTTGTCAGGCGGGCTCATAATGTCAGAGAGGCTCATGATAGAGCTCACCCGCGCGGGCATGGGGAGGCAGGAGGCCCACGAACTCGTGCGGACGTGCGCGCAGGACGCTTTCAGGCGGGGGAAACCCATGCTTGAGGTGGTCTTGGCCAACAAGCAAATCACCAAGTTCCTCAAGAAAGACAGGCTTGCAGTGCTTTTCAATCCGGATACCTACATAGGGCTTGCGCCAAAAATCGCCCGCGAGGCAGTGTCGGGCGCATAATCCTATACGAAAGCTTTTCGCTTCCCAGCCTGCAAAATCAGCCATTTTTGTAAAAGGTTTTTAAACAGAAGTAACATAATAGTCAAAGTTATGGTGCTTCTGACCAGGAAGCGCAAATGATTCTCCAGAGTTGACCAGATGTTCGATGCAATTTTTGGCTTTTTCAGGCGTATCTTTGGCTTTGGCTCAAAGCGGAAGGAAATTTCCCTGGGGCTTTATGGCAGCCCCAATGTAGGGAAAACCACGCTTGCCAATGCCATATGCCTTGACCTTTTAGGCGAGCCTATGGGCAAGGTTTCCCCTGTCCCGCACGAGACCAGGCTTGTCCAGAAGAAGGAGAAGCTTGTCATGAAAATGAATGGTTATTCCATTTCAATGAACCTCCTTGACATGCCAGGCATTGCAATCAAGGTAGACTACCGCGACTTTCTCCAGTACGGCATAAGCATAGAGGAGGCGCAAGGAAGGGCCAAGGAGGCAACGCGCGGCATAATCGAGGCAGTCAAGTTCATGAGCAATGTGGACGCGGCGCTTGTGGTCCTTGACGCGACCACAGACCCGTACTCCCAGATAAACGCCACAATACTTGGCAACTTGGAGGCTAAGGGCATCCCGATTGTGATTGTCGCGAACAAGATGGACCTCCCGGAGGCGCGCGCCGAGCTTATCAAGGACGCGTTCCCGCAATACCCGGTTGTCGAGATTTCCGCCGCCACCGGCCAGAACATCGAGGCTGTCTACGACGCCATTGCCAACAAGCTGAACTGAGGGCGGGCAATTTTCTTATTCTCTGTTGATTTCTTCCTGCAAAACCAGCCCCGCTGCTTATCTGCTGCTTTTTTCCTGCTTTGTTTTTTGCCAAAGCCTTTTCTTTTTAAACATTCATCTGCAAACTCACCTCCACAGCAAAATTTCCATGATTCGTCAGGTAATTCTCTATGCACAGATGCATGCGCTGCGGCAAGGTACTTGAAAAAATAGGCGAAATCGAGCATGGCTGCATGTGCGGCTCAAAAGTCTTCATGTACTCCAAGGCAGGCCCGTCAATCCTCAGCCCTGAGCAGGAGGAGGAGTCCAAGAAGATAGAGCGCGAGCTTACAGTGGAGCTCGACCTGAAGAAAGTGCCCCACTCGCTCATGCTGGAAGTCGAGAACGTCCACATGCTGGAGCGCGGCGTGTTCAAAGTCGACCTCAAGTCGCTTTTGAAGGACCCTCTTGTCCTGAAAGACACGAACGGCGTGTATTACATAAAGCTGGACTGACTTTTTCCAAGCATCCAATCCATGAGCGGGATGAGCCTTATTTTTCTTCCTTCAACAATTCGAGTGCCTGAAACATCGCGTGTCAGGATAATCGGCTGCGTAAGTTTCAGTTCTTTTGCGCATTCGGATATGCCCTTTAACTCGCGCTTTATGGTTTTTTCATCTGACATGTCATAGACCACTTGGAAGGCTTCTATTGTCCTGCTGCCATCCGTGATTATCAGGTCCACTTCATTGCCTTCTTTGTTTTTCCAGTAACAAACTTTTTTTTGTGCTTGTAACCTGCGCCGAAGTTCCAGGTACGCAAGTATCTCGTATTGCCTCCCGTGGTCTATTTTCCCGTTTATGGCATAGCTGAAGCCTGTATCTCCGGGATATGCCTTACGCGGGTACTGCGAGATGTCTTTTGAACTATACGAGAATATTGGCACGAAAAAAAAGAGATAGCCTGCTTCTGCTAATTTTTCAAGCCGAAGTATTTTTTCCTTGCCTATCTTATATCCAAGCGTCTTGAGAAAATTAAGGCATTTGGAGGCAGAAAAGTAAGGGCTTTGAAGGGCATATTTCCCAAATGCATCCACCTCCCCTACGCCTTCCTGTGCAACTTCTGCGATGTCAAGCCCGACAATGTCTTTGAAATAGGAGTTGAGTATCCTTGCCTTGTCTATGTCCTCTTTCGCAAGCACCACTTCTGGAAACCCGCCGAATTTGAGGTATCCTGAGAAGGCGCTTTCCAGCCTTCCCCTGCCAACTACCGTTTTTTCAATTGCAATGCCTTTGAAAGAAAGAAACTCGCTAAAGGATAGCGTGAACAGCTCAAAAGGAAGAATTCTGCCTCTTAGCGGTTTGCTTGGCATCACCAGGCCTTTTCTTGAAGAACTGACTATGAAATGCAACCTGCCTTTGAGGAATTCATGATTTCTTGCAAGCCAGCCTTCCCAGTCATATGCGCTTGTTATCTCGTCCAAAAACAGGAAACCGTCTTCCCCGAACCATTTGAGGATGTCATCTAATATACCTTTGTTTTCCTTTATGCGGCTATCTTCCAGGTTTACATATGCTACTTTTTTGCCTTCTTTGTCAAGTTTTTGGGCAATAAGCATTAGGAGGCTGGATTTTCCACAGCGCCTTATGCCTGTTATTGAAACTATTTTAGATGTGGAATTGGATATTATGGGCTTGAAATCAATTTCGCGCGGCAGCAACGCCTTTTTTTTTGCATATGCTGTCCATTCTTCAAATACCTCTGTTGTTTCCATATTTTGTTTTTATACAGAACAATATTTAATCATTTCTGTTTTCCTACAGAACAGTTTTGGCATGTTTCTGTTTTCCTGGAGAACGATATTCTAACATCCATTCGGTTCTGCAAATCGCGTCAAGCTCTTTCAATGTCATCCTGCGGCTGCCGTATTTTTCCATGTGCCGCGCTGTAGTTCCAAGGATTTTCTTGATGTATTTGGGATTTGGCTGTCGTAAAGTCGGCAAGAGGACCCCGCCCTTCAGGGTGGGGGTGAATTGCCGACCGACTCGCACAAATCGCCACAGCGATTTGGCGCACCAAAATGCCAGCGGCATTTTGTGTGTTACGAGAT
>JAKALW010000142.1 GCA_021823945.1 Microcaldota archaeon | reverse complement strand
GCGGCAAGTGCATATCCGCAGGCTCCAACGTTAGCGCGGACTCCTGCCTGGAGAAGCTGTCCGACGTGCCTGTGATACACATTGTCCAGGGCACCGCGAACCAGCCTACATTCTCCGTGGTGTACAAGAAGGAGGCGCTTGTCACGGGCGACGCCGCATACCTTGCGAGGTGCGACATTGCTGACGTGCTGCAGCAATAGGGCTTTTGGGACTGCCCGGATATTCGAATGTGATTAGTGGTTTTATGGCATTGACTGACAACCAGAAAAATATAACCGTCGCTGTCATCGCGATAGCTGCATTGAGCCTCGGGGCTTACCTTTTTTACCCAGTGCTTTTCCCCAGGCCGCAGTTCTACTTTGGGAGCCCCTCCAACATCACCGCATTCTTAGATAAGGCGAAGGTGGCGGACCGCGCTGTCCTGGTCTTCGACCTTACCGGCACTCCGGCTGCCTCGGCCTACAGGGACAGCCTTATGCAGTGCGGAGTGGGCCTGGCAGGCTCAAGCGGACTTGCCAACCTGAACAAGACCATATTCGCGCTGGACGGGAATTCATGCGTCACAGTTTCGGGCAATTCCACAAGGGACAACTGCATAAGGGATTCGCAGGGCAAGCTGCTCATAGTATTGCAGGCTGGCTCGGCGGACATGGCGCAGTTCTACGACAATGCCATGGTAATCTCGATGACGCCCGAGTATAACTTGTCCTGCGCCATAAACGCGCTCAATGACACTAACTCCACTGCGCAATAGCCCGCGCGCTCGCGGGCGGCCTGGCAAAAAGCCGGCCCTGGCGCGTTGCGGGTTAGCGCGCTTTGGCGTTTTTTGCGCTGCGGGCGCTTTCGCATACTTTTATATCATTGTTTTGAGGAACTGGTTGCATGGACATTGAGAGAAAAATCGAGCTTGTGTGCAGGAAGCCCACGCAGGAAGTCATAACAGTCGAGGAGCTTCGCGAGACTTTCCAGAACTATTCGCACCCGAGGCATTACATAGGCTTTGAGATTTCCGGGCTCGCCCACATAGGCACCGGGCTCATGACCACCCTCAAGATAAAGGACATGCTCGAGGCTGGCGTGAAGCCCACCATATTCCTCGCGGATTACCATTCCTACATAAACGGCAAGCTTGGCGGCGACCTGGACCTAATCCGCAAGACTGGGAAGGGTTATTTCAAGGCTGTCTTCAATTCAATGGGGCTTGACGACTCTAAAGTCGACTTTGTGCTCGCCTCGGACATTTACGACAACGAGTACTGGGCAAAGGTCCTCGCGATTTCCAAAAGCACCACCATAGCGAGGATGCTCCGCTGCACTGCAATCATGGGCAGGACGCAAAAAGAGGCAATCTACTCAAGTTCAATACTCTACCCCGCAATGCAGGCGGCCGACATATTCGCGCTCGACGTGCAGATAGCACACGCGGGCATGGACCAGAGGAAGGTCCACATGCTTGCCCGCGAGGTGGCGCCAAAGCTTGGCAAAAAACCGCCCGTGGCAGTGCACGGGCACCTTGTCATGGGCCTTCAGGGGCCTGTCAAGATGGGGATAGAGCAGAGTTCCCAGACAATCACCATCACGCGGCAACAGGTTCCAGGCGCGATTGAAATCACAAAAACCATGACCACCGTGCGCCCTGAGCTTGACGAGGACGACGCCATGCTGGCGGGGAAAATGAGCAAGTCCAAGCCCGAGACTGCGCTTTATGTCCACGACTCCGAGGAAACAATCAGATCCAAGATTGGCAAGGCATACTGCCCGGCGGGCGTCGTGGACGGCAACCCGATAATCGAGCTTGCCGAATACGTGATTTTGCGCGATGGCACAACGCCCATGATAATCTCCCGCCCGGCGAAATTTGGCGGGGACCTGGTCATCGAATCGTCGGACATGCTCCGCTCGCTTTACGCTTCCGGGAAAATCCATCCCCTTGACCTGAAAAACACCGTGGCTGCCCACCTGGCAAACACCCTCAAGCCGTGCAGGGACTATTTCTCGCAACACGCCGAGCTTGTCGAGCCATTGAGGAACCCGAACGCCATAACAAGGTAAAAGTTGGTCTTGGATGGCAACCGGAAAATTGCGGAAAGTGGAAAACATGGCTGATGATTCCGAAGGCGGGAAGGATTTGGCGCAGGAGCCGGCATCCGGCGAAGATTCGGGCGATTTTCTCTCTAAAATCGCCCACGGGTTTTCGCTCAAGCGCGGGGTGAAGGCGTTTTTCTCGCTTGCTGGCATTGCCGCGGCCGTGCTTGGCATCCTTGTAACCCTGCTTGCTTATTTTTACTTGAGTTCCGCAGTCAACACTGCCAAACTCTCCACGCTCGACGAACTTTCGCGCGCATATGACGCGCTTGGCAGCGCCCAGGAAGTCCTGGCGTCCGCAAGCTCCGCATTGCAAATGGCGCCAGATGCCCTGAACAGCACTGCCGACTCGCTGGACCATTATTCAAAGGCTTCCGCCTCTACGTCCGCAAGCCTCAGGTCCATGGGAGGCGCGCTGTCGGGCCTTGCCTTGCTTGGGCTGCCATCCTCGGTAACTTCTGGGCTGTCAGACGCGTCAGTCGAGCTTGACGCTTCCGCTGCAAGCATGAAAAACGCCTCCGCATCAATGCGCTCAATGGGGGCGAGCCTTGGCGGCGCTTCGGGCGCAATGGCTTCCATGTCCGCGAATTTCGATTCAGCGCGTTCAGGGCTAAAGGCGTCGGCGCAGGGCATATCAGACGCATTTGACGGCGCCCAGCTTGGAATTATGCTCCTTTGCGGCGCGCTATGCCTGTTTTTCGTGGTTTTCATACTCTATTCAATACCCGCAGCGCTTTGAAGCTGCATGCTTTGGCAAAAGATATGCTCGCGTGCGCGCGCCGCGGCCCAAAGGCTTTTGGCATATGTTTCTCTTGTGGCGCAGCGATAAAATACCCCGCCCGTTTTTCCGTCGTTATATTTATATATAACCTGCGCGCGAATATCAATGGGAGCGAACTTGTGTATAGCCTAAGTGTTAGTGCGTCAAAAAACCGGCTTGTCGCGGCGGCATTCTTCCTAATTTTCATGCTTGGCGGCGCCTTTGCGCTTTTCGAGGCAGTGGGCCTCTGGCTTAAGCTTGGCAAGAAGGGCGAGGGGAAGAAGTAGATTAGATATTATTCAGTTCAGCCTTTTTTTTGAAAAAGTAGAACGCAAAAACTGAATAGTTTTTGCAATCCAACAAACCTTCGGTTTTTGTCCCATCAAATGCCACAGGCATTTGCTGGATATGTGACGTTGCTACGTCACGATTTAACTTTTTTGCTGAGGCAAAAAAGTAAACGCAAAATGCTTGTTGCATTTTGCGAATACGTGACGTTGCTACGTCACGATTTAACTTTTTTGCTGAGGCAAAAAAGTAAACGCCGGGGGGGAGATTTGAACTCCCGAGAGGGTTTCCCCTCAACAGGTTAGCAACCTGCCGCACTGGACCGGGCTATGCGACCCCAGCATTTGAACCTAAATATGGGGGACCTTGTCCCGCAGGACAAGTGGACCCCAGCAGACTTTCAGATTTAGATAGATATGTCTTAATTCCTTTACCTTATCTAAGGAGAGTATTTTCAAATTAACATTTACATAAGGTGAAAG
>JAKALW010000141.1 GCA_021823945.1 Microcaldota archaeon | reverse complement strand
TCTATGTCGCCGTCGAAGTCTATGATTTGCGTCCTGCGCTCAAAGCCGTATTTCTCCTTGATTTCGCGCATTTCAGCAGAGATTATCTTGTAAATCTCGTTCTCGTCGGAGAGAATCCTCTTGAGGTTCTCTATCGCGACTTTGAGCTGAGCGTGCTCGTTCTCGATTTTAGTGGTCTCAAGCGCGGTGAGCCTTGAAAGCTTCATCTCGAGAATCGCCGAGCTCTGCTTTTCGGACAGGCCGAACTTCACAATCAGCTGGTTTTTTGCGTCCTGAGGATTCGCTGCTGCCTTGATTGTCTTTATCACGCTGTCAATTGACGCGATGGCTATTTTCAGGCCCTCGAGTATGTGGGCGCGCTCGCTTGACTGGTCGAGGTCGAACTCGCACCTCTTGCGGACGATTACGCGCCTGTGGAGTATGAACTGGTCGAGCATCTCGCGAAGAGGCATTGTCTGGGGCTTCCCGTCCACGAGAGCCAGGTTGTTTATGCCAAAAGTCGTCTCGAGCTGGGAATGTGCAAAAAGCTGGTTCAGGATTACTTCCGGGTTAGCGTCGCGCCGAAGCGTGATTTCCACAAGCAGGCCTGTCCTGTCGGAATGGTCGTTTATGTCGGTGATGCCCTCGATTATCTTGTCTTTCACAAGCTGGGCTATTTTCTTGATGAGCTCCGCCTTGTTGACCTGGTATGGAATCTCGGTGATTATGATTTTCTTGCGAGACTTGTCCTTTTTGTCATCTACAATTTCAGCCCTCGCGCGCACGCGGATCGCGCCCCTGCCAGTCCGATACGCCTCAGAAATGCGGCCTTTCCCGAGGATGATGCCCGCCGTCGGGAAGTCCGGTCCCTTGACAATGCCCATGAGCCCGGTGTCTGTTATCTCCTTGTTCTCGATTACAGCGCAGACTGAGTCGCAAATCTCGGACAGGTTGTGGGGCGGGATGTTTGTAGCCATGCCCACGGCTATCCCTGACGAGCCATTGACAAGCAGGTTTGGAATCCGTGACGGGAGGACTGTGGGCTCCTCCAAAGTCGCGTCGAAGTTCGGGGTGAATGAGACTGTCTTTTTCTCAATGTCCACTAGCATTTCAGAAGCGATTTTCGCCAGGCGGACTTCCGTGTACCTCATTGCCGCGGCGCTGTCGCCGTCTATAGAGCCGAAGTTGCCCTGCCCGTCGACAAGCGGGGCTGAAAGGGAGAAGTCCTGAGCCATCCTCACAAGAGAATCGTAAATTGCGGTGTCGCCGTGGGGATGATATTTACCAAGCACTTCGCCGACCACACGGGCGGATTTCTTGTACGGCTTGTCGTGCGTGTTCCCAAGCTCGTGCATCGCGAAAAGTATCCTCCTGTGCACAGGCTTCAACCCGTCGCGCACGTCCGGGAGCGCCCTGCCGACTATGACAGACATGGCATAGTCTATGTAAGAGGTCTGGAGCTCTGTCTCAAGCGGCCTTTGTATGATTGTTTCTGCCATGATAATCAAACATCCAGGTTCTTGACGTCCTTCGCGTGCGCCTCGATGAACGCGCGCCTGGGCTCTACCACCTCGCCCATGAGGATTGTGAAAAGCTCGTCAGCCTTGATGGCGTCCTGCACTGTTATCTGGACAAGCGTCCTCTGGGATGGGTCCATGGTGGTGTCCCACAGCTGCTGCGGGTTCATTTCGCCAAGGCCCTTGTACCTCTGCACGCTGGAGTCCATGCCCATTTCCGCCTGCGCCGTGGCAAGCTGGGCCTCGGTGTAGACGTATTTCTCGGTTTTGCCCTTTTTCACCTTGAACAAAGGCGGCATTGCCGCGTAAATGTGCCCGCCCTCAATCAGGGGCTTCATGTGCCTGTAGAAAAGCGTGAGGAGAAGCGTGCGTATGTGCGCGCCGTCCACGTCCGCATCAGTCATTATGATGATTTTATGGTAGCGCAGCCGCGCAAGGGAGAAATCGATTCCGAAATTCGTGCCCATGGCTGTTATCAGGTTGCGGATTTCCTCGCTTGCAAGAACCCTGTTTATCTGGGCCTTCTCGACATTGAGGATTTTGCCCCTCAATGGCAGGATTGCCTGGATTTTCCTGTCCCTGCCCTGCTTGGCGCTGCCGCCTGCAGAGTCGCCCTCGACAATGAAAAGCTCGGTCTTTGTGGGGTCCTCCTCTATGCAGTCGGCAAGCTTGCCCGGGAGAAGCGAGCCTTCAAGCACGTTTTTCCTGCGGATGAGGTCCTTTGCCTTCTGGGCTGCCTCGCGCGCCTGGGCCGCGCTAACGCACTTGTCAATGACGCGGCGCGCCTCGTTGGGGTTTTCCTCGAGATACGTCTTGAGCTTGTCGAAAACGGCCGACTCTACAACGCCTTTCACTTCAGAGTTGCCAAGCTTTGTCTTTGTCTGGCCCTCGAACTGGGGGTTGACAATTTTTACCGAGATTATGGCAGTGAGGCCTTCCTTTATGTCGTCGCCCGAGAGCCTTTCCTCCTTTTCCTTGAGAAGCTTGTTCTCAAATGCGTAATCGTTTATGCACCTAGTCAGGCCCGCCTTGAATCCGACAAGGTGGAACCCGCCCTCGTGCGTGTTGATGTTGTTGGCAAAAGTGTAGATGTTGTCCGAGAAAGTGGCGGTGTATTGCATGGCAATCTCGACTGCCACGTCGCCGGACGAGCCGGAGAAGTATATGGGCTTGTGCAAGGCCTCCTTGTTCTTGTTTATGAACTCTACAAAGGAAACTATGCCTCCATCGTACTTGTATTCCTCGCGGACATTGTTGCGCAGGTCCTCAAGGCTTATCGCAACGCCCCTGTTCAGGAAAGCCAGCTCGCGAAGCCTGTTTGCGAGCAATTCAAAAGTATAGACTGTCTCTGAGAAAATCTTCGGGTCAGGCTTGAATATTATCGTGGTGCCAGTACCCTGCGCGTCGCCCACTACCTTGACTTCTGTGACAGGCTTGCCATACTCGCACCTGATGTGGTATTTCTTGCCGTCCCTGTCCACGTATGCGTCCAGGTGTTCAGAAAGCGCGTTTACAACAGACATGCCCACTCCGTGAAGCCCGCCGGACGCCTTGTAGACTTTTGAGTCGAACTTGCCGCCCGCGTGCAAAGTCGACATTACCACTTCGAGCGCCGACCTGCCGGTTTTGGGGTGGATGTCGACAGGGATGCCCCTGCCATTGTCCGATACCTTGATTGAATTGTCCGCGTTTATTGTGACTGAAATGCGGTCGCAATAGCCGCCCGTTGCCTCGTCAATCGAGTTGTCCACTATTTCATAAACAAGATGATGCAGGCCCGCAATGCCAGTGTCGCCTATGTACATGGCGGGGCGCTTCCTCACTGCCTCGAGGCCTTCGAGTATCTGGATGTCGCTTGCGGTGTATTCACTCATCGTGTTCACTTTTGCGGGTTATTTTCGTTATGTGAAACGTGGCTTAAACTAGGTGCATTTTATCGTCGTTAAAACTGATAAGGGATATATGCCCATCTACATATATAAAGCTTGTTCTTGCAGATGGCTTTTTAACAAGTGGGATGCAAAACAAAGTTTGATTATTTAATGCATATTCATCAGTGTGGGACAGGATAGTTTAGGGCACATTTTCTTTTGCCTTGGATTCAGGGCGGATTTATCTGTGGTGTTT
>JAKALW010000140.1 GCA_021823945.1 Microcaldota archaeon | reverse complement strand
TCACGATGTATTCAGTGCCCATAATGGCGCGCAAGCTTAGGGAAGCTGGCATCACGGGCAAGGACATTAACAAGGCAGGCGCGCCGGAAATACCCGAGATGGGCGGCATCACCATTGTCATGGGCCTTGTGGCAGGCGTGCTTTTCACAAGCGCGGTCTTCGTGTTCTTCGGGCTTCCTTTCAGGCAGAACCTGATTTTTGCCGGGCTGTCAACAGTCATGATAATGGCGCTCATTGGGATTTACGACGACCTCTTTGACATGGCGCAGCTCACAAAGACAATCCTTCCGGTGGCAGCGTCGGTGCCTTTGATTGCCGCCACCATTGGCTCAAGCAGGGTACTCATGCTCCCGTTCATTGGCCCAGTGGAATTCGGCATATTCTATCCGCTGATACTGATACCGCTTGCTATAACTGTGTCGTCAAACCTGACAAACATGCTTGCCGGGTTCAATGGCATGGAGGCCGGCATGGGGATTGCCATGTTCGCAGCCGCAAGCCTGATAGCATACATAAGGGGAGTGCCGGACATATTGATATTCACAGTGCCAATGACCGGCGCACTGCTTGCATTCCTCTACTTCAATAAATTTCCCGCAAGGATATTCATTGGCGACGTGGGCACGCTCTGCATTGGCGCAACCCTTGCGACTGCCGTCATCATAGGCGGGTTCCAGTCCCTTGGCGCTTTCCTTGTGGCGCTCTACGTGCTTGACTTTGTCATAAAGGCATACAACAGGTTCCCGTCCAAGAAATGGTGGGGCGAGAACCGCAATGGCAAGCTTTACCCTGTGGAGGGCAAGGTCAGGGGCTTGGCACAGCTTGTCATGAAACTCTCAAATGGCATAACAGAGCAGGGGCTGGTCATGGCGCTTGGGGGCGCGCAGGCGCTTGTAGGCATTGCCGCAGTCATTGTGTTCATAGTGCTGAAACAGTAACATTGACAATGAATATATACGGCGAAAACCAAAGGGAAAACAGGCAAAATAACAAGCATGAAGTTATTCGAGGAAAATCTGGTAATGGAGACATAAACTGTGGTTAGAAATCAGGTGTTTTGATGATTGTTATAACTGGCGGGAGCGGCTTCATTGGCACGCATCTGTGCCACAGGATGTCAAATGACGCCTTCGGATACCTCAACATAGACCTTGTACCCCCGCGCATGCCTGAAAGCGAGGCTGCGTATGTCAAAGGCAACATAAAGAACCTGAAATTCGTGCTTGGCGCCACGCGCGGCGCGGAAATGATTTACCACCTTGCAGCCCAGACAAGCGTGCAAAAATCAATCAAGAACCCGACACTTGACTTCTACTCGAATGCTGCCGGGACCCTTAACCTGCTTGAAGCTGCTAGGAAAAACGACATTCCAAAGCTTGTCTATGCTTCCTCGGCCGCCATTTACGGCGTTCCGCAATACTCGCCTGTTGACGAGGCCCACCCGAAAAACCCACTGGCGCCCTATGGCAACACAAAACTCATTGGCGACAGTTTCTGCGAAATGTATTACAAGGTGTATGGGATAAAGACGGTCAGGCTGCGCTTTTTCAATGTGTTTGGCGTGGGGCAGGACCCCAAATCTTCATACTCGGGAGTCATCACTAAGTTCGCCGCGAGGATAAACGACAACAAGAACCCTGTCATATTCGGCGACGGGAGCCAGACGCGCGATTTTGTCCATGTCAGCGACGTTGTAGAAGCCATTGTCCAAAGCTCCAAAAGCCCTGCCGCAATAGGCAAGGCGTATAACATAGGCACAGGGATTGAGACAAATCTCAAGGGCCTGGCGCAGACAATGATTGGGCTTTCAGGGAAAAAGCTTGATATTGATTTCAAGCCGGGACAGGCAGGCGACATTCCAAAAAGCGTTGCCAAAATCGACGCGGCAAAGGCGGATTTTGGCTTTGTCCCCAAAACCACTTTGAAAATGGGGCTTGAAAGATTGATTGACAGGGGCTAAAGAGAAACAAATACGAAGTGTCAGTTCGAATAGGCGTCTTCCCGTTTGCGCACGCGGTAGAGAATTACTTCCTCGCCCTTGACCTCAAAGACAATCCGGTAGTTCTTGACGCGCTCTGAATAGCAGTTCGCCTCATGCTCCAATGGTTTTGAAAGTCGGGGATTTGCCTTGATGCGCTCAAGCTTCTTTTCAATAAGGATTTTGATTGACCTGTCAATCTTGGAAAGCTCCTTGATGAAATCTGAAGTCGGCCGCAAAGAATACATGAAATCAAGCCTTTAGAGCCGCTTTGAGTTCCTTTTCAGTCAATAAAGGCATCTTGCCGCTTGCAATCTTCTTGCGCGCCTCATGGATATAGGCAATATCCTCCTGCGCCTCCCTGCTTGATTGGATAAGGTCATACTTGTTGTTGAGTTCCACCACGCCAAGGCGCAAAGCCTCAGCTTTTGTCTTTGCCAAGCCCTGCCTTACGGCTTCAGTAAGGATTTGGTCCATCAATCCTTCGAATTTCATTGTAGAATGCATAAACACACCAACTTATGATTAGTATTATTGAATATATAATAGTTTTGGTTATATAAATTAAACCAAGGCAGACTGAATGCGAGTAGAAGGATTGCAGGACTGTTACATTAGCCTTTAATCCTGCATTTGACAAAATTGGAATAGCGGTAGCAAAATGGTAAAACGGATATTCACGCTCAATTTCCCTGGCTCTTTCATCAATGGCGCAGTGACAGTTGCAATCCCCTTGCTCAGGCTTGACAGGAGAATTAGCCTGCCACAATCGGGCTTGTGTTCGCATTTGCACCGCTTGTAAGGTTTGGAATCAGTTTAAGTTCCGCCGCACTTGCAGACCAGATTGGCGAAAAGGTATTTTTCATTCTCAATGCAGTGTCAAACCTGCTCCAGTCGCTTTGACACCTGCTTTTCCAGACGCCAGCCGGCTTTGCCGCTGGCAAGGCACTTGACTGGGCGCAGGATTCGTTCATCTGGAATCCGCATGGCCCTTTTCGCGCTGATTCGCAGCTGGGGCCAACATCCGAGGCATCTGCTGCCAGGGGCGGACAAAGTATTTTTAACAACTGCAAGGCACAAAGGACAACCATGGAAAAACGACTGAAGCCAGCTTTGGGCCCGTACACAAAGCTTTACTTGGGGCTTGTGGCATTGTTCATTATAGGCGGCTCCATAGCAAGCGCGCTATATCCGGATTACATAACTCCGGTGCTTGCAGTTGCCGGCGCATTAAGCATACTTGCGCTTGCCAAGCTATCCCACTACGCATACCTGCATTATTTTACAGACTATGTGATAGATGACAGCGAGATAAGCACGGTCTACGGCATATGGGCAAAGGACGAGAACCACGTCCCAATAGAAAAAATAGAGGACTACAGCATTGTGCGGACAGTGACTGGAAAAATCCTCGGCATTACCGACATAGGCATACAGACAGCTAGGGGGGAGCGTGGCTTTGAAGTAGTGCTGCGGTCAATCCGCGAGAAGGACGCGGAGGAAATAGACGTCATGCTTGACAGGCTGACAAGGATAAGGGCGAAATAGGCTGCCTGCGCAGGAAATGACCTCCTCCCCGGACTAAAGTCCGGGGTATCCCATTGACTTAGAAGTCTCTAAGAGTCCTTTGACCGTCTTGAGCCTGCAC
>JAKALW010000139.1 GCA_021823945.1 Microcaldota archaeon | reverse complement strand
GCAGAAGAAAATCGGGCAAATCGCCTTCGCAAACAGGATATTCTCCATCCTTGCATCGCAAAAGGAGAAAAAGGGCCTTCTTGGGAAGTTCCTCGCGCAGTTCGGCTACAGGATTGACAAGCCGGGCCGCACAATCCTGATATGCAGGGCCAGGCAATCGCGTTCAGACGCGCCTTTGCAGTCAGGATTAAAGGATTAAAAAGCATGAAAATATAATTAGCGTGAATACGCAGCCGACCAATCTCGATTATCCCGGTGCCTCTTGATGGATTCCACGACCAGCAAACTGTTCCTGTGCGTTTTTGCCCTGGCTTTGCTTGCGGCTTTCATGGCAGGCTGCGCCCAGCAGGCTCCAATGCCGGCAGCCCAGAACAATTCGTCAGTTCCGCAAAACCCGCAATCTGGGCAGCCGCAGGGTTCGCAAAACGCATCTGCGCCAAACGGCGCATCAGTGCCATCCGAGCAGCTTCCTTCAATAACCCGGGGAAATGAAACTGCGCCATTGGCGCCGCCGCCTCTTGAAGCACTCCAAAACGAGTCCAATGTTTCGAGCAATGTTTCAGGAAACTCAAGCGCAGCACCGGCCGGCGCGCCGCCCCAAACCAGCCATGTCTACGTCCTTGTAAATGGCACGGAATTCGCCGCAAACCTGACAAACAGCACGCCGTCGTCGTTCTATTTCAGGGAAACCTCTTCCTACCTGGGCTTTTCAACAGGCGGGGATTTCTGGTATAAAAACGGCGCAGTGGCATACCAGCCATCAGACCAGCCGCCAGGCGATACAATCACATTCCTGAAAAAGGCTGGCAGGTTCTATGTTTACTCTGAAGTTTCAAAGTCCGGGACAGTGAGGGGCCTTGACGCGTTTTCAAACGCGTTTGCAAAGAGCGCGGCGTTTGACGAGCTTTCAAAGTTATTTTCACAGGCCAGTTTCCAGGCGAGCTATTCGCCTGCCATTAACAGCCCGTCGTTTTTCCCGGCGCAATCCGAAAACATTTCAAATGCTTCTGCAGCCCAGAATGAGAGCGCGCCAGTGAACGGGACCGGCACGCCCGAAGCCCCGCCAGTGCAGAATCCGGCCCCAGCCGGGAATGAATCAACTCCTCAGAACGCGTCCGGGCAGAACGTATCGGGGCAGGCGGCGCCATCCGGCGGTTCAGGGGCTGAAGGCACAACCGAGGTTCCAAGCCCCTATGCGCCGCCAAGCGCAGGCAATGGGACGTCTTCGCCGCCGCAGTCCATAACAGTCTCGGCTTTCGACCCCAACATGTTCCCTCGGGGATATTTCTACGCGTCAAACACGACTTCAAGTTATGGCGGGGCTGGTTGCCGCTGGTATTATTTCATAAAATCAAGCGGAAGGATGACATCGTTCTGCATGGCGCTTGATTATCCAGTCCCGCTCTACATGGAAATTGAGGACGCGCTTGGGACCAGGTCGATAATAATTTCAGGCTATTCCCCGGCAGTTTTGTCGGAAAGCGTCTTCTCAATACCCCCGGACGTCAATATCACCCAATATGCCACGCCAAGCCCGCAGGAATACCTGAACCAGTCAGTGGCGCCGTCGCTATACACCAACACTTTTGCTTTCAGCCAGTAAAACGAGCTTGGAAACAAACTTGGCGGGGCCCTGCAAACCCTCAATAGTTTATTTTGCCAGCAGGCGCACTTGGCAGCATCCATGTAAAATAAGATTGGGGCAGGAAGCCCTAAAAGCGCTTTTTCTCTTTAAAGCGCCTTGTCTATGTCCATTTCGAAAATGCACACTGGCTTTTCAAGGTTGAAATTGTTCAGCGACTGCGGGTGCGCCTCGCCAAACGAGCCTATGCATTTCCCATTCGCCCAGATTGCCGCGCATCTCCCACCTATGTACGCGGGATTGCCTTCCTTCATGGGCTTTGCCTCGAATTCCGCGCCTATTTCATAGAACAGGGATTTGAGCGCGGATTTCATTTCTGAAAATGACGCCTTGTGGTGGGTTATTGCGCCTGCAAGCCGGGTTTCAGTGCCCTTCCCCGCCCAGACCGGGCCTATTTCGTATATCTTTTGCGGGTACGCCTGGTTTTTTGAAATTGACAGGACCTCGAGCAGGTTCGGGATTATTGACTGCCTCACGTGGGAGAAGTCCTCCGTGAGCCTGTTCGATATCGGCAGGCCCTTTGCGGGGTCGAGCCCCGCGCCGGCTTCCTTTTTCGCGGATGTCAGTATCCAGCCAGAGCATTCAAGATAGCCCATGCCCGCCATTGCGCGGTGCGCCGCGTCATATGAAGTGTCGAGCTTTCCCGGCGTGAAGAAGTTAGGGAGAGTGCGCGCGAAGTTGTTGAGGCCATGGGCAATCGCAATGTCCTCGACAATGTCAATCCCGCTTATGATGTCCGTCCTGTAAGGCGGCACAAGGACCTTGCCCTTGGAATAGGCGAATCCCATCTTCGCCAAATATGATTTCCTCTCGGGCTCCTTCAATTTCAATCCAAGGAGGGACTCGCAAAGCGCGGACGGGTATTCCATCTCTTCAGGCTCAAGATGCGGGCAAATCTCGCCGCCCACGTCGACAGAGTGAATCGTGGCGCCCCGGTCGGCAAACGCGCACGCGAGTATGTTGAGGGTTTTCATGACCGCTTCCTTTGAAATGCCGGTGACGTCCAGGATTATGTCTTTAGTGCCGACCCCAACGCGCGTCAGCTCGCCGTTGATTATGGGCGGGAACGACAGCACGTCGCCTTTGGCATCGACTATAACCGGGCACATGTCCTTGACAAGGTGCGCGTAATCAATGCCTTTCGGGTGTTTTGCGAGTATCTCCTCTGGGGTCATTTTTTCCGCCATGTCAAGCGGGACAAAGCTGATGGCTTTTTTCGGGACTGCCTTGTACGTGAGCGGGAACTGGATTTTGCTGCCGTCATGGACGCCTATGGCCACCTTTTTCCTTTTCCTTCCGAGCGTGTCGTG
The DNA here is from genome assembly GCA_021823945.1 of Microcaldota archaeon. Classification (GTDB taxonomy): domain Archaea; phylum Micrarchaeota; class Micrarchaeia; order Anstonellales; family VGKX01; genus JAKALW01. The sequence goes on along the minus strand of JAKALW010000139.1, from coordinate 689 downwards.
CAATTTTTCCTGCAGCGATATGAGCGATTTCAAAAAATCGCCGTCGATTGTTATGCCTGTTGCCACTGCCATGCCGAGAAATGGCCTGACTTTTTGGACCGACGTGTCTACAGCCGCCTTGAAATCCGATTTCTCAGCCTTGTATTTTGGCACTGCGCCCGTCTCAAAGCCCTTAAGCGCCCGCGCCACACCCTCGACTGAAAGCAGGTCGGGCCTGTTAGGGGTTATTTCAAGGTCAAGCTCGCCGCCCTCGTTCCTTTCAAGCGGCACGCCTATTGCCGTGAGGAGTTCCTCGAATTTGCCTGGCTTTACGCCCGAGAGGCGCTCAAGCTCGTCCGCCTTGACAGTTATCAATGCCATAGTTCCACGCTATTCTTTTGCAATGTTTGCTTTTTATTCTACTTGTAAATCCGATAACCCGATAATTTACAAGTCGGACAAAAATTTTATGCAATTTTGTCCCTGCTTGTAAAATGCCGGTTTGGATTGTTGCATCTCCAATTTGCCTAATTGGAAAAAGCCGTTTTTTTCAGGACGCGACCATCTCGTCGGCACCGACGGATATCCAGGTCACCTTCAACAAGGCCGTCAACTTCTCCACCGTCTCGGCCGCCGACCTCACCTTCACCAAAATGCCGACGGGCGTGACGGTCAACGGCGGGACCCCGATCGCCGTCGATAATCGGACC